>NZ_JBHSFK010000059.1:0-70915 GCF_042653945.1 Streptomyces vulcanius
GGGTCGGTGTCGGGGGTTCGGTGGGGTGGGTCGGTGTGGGGGGTTCGGTGGGGTGGAAGGTGGGTTCGGTTGTCGTCGGGGGGCCCGGCGTGAGCCGTGCCGGGGGTCCCGGCCAGGGGCGTGCGCCGGGTTCGGCCGCCGGGGCGGGGCCGGGGGTGCCCCGCGTCGGCGTCAGGGCCGACCCGTGGCGGGCGAGCCCGGGGTAGGTGAACCTCAGCCAGGAGTCCAGGCCCCGGGTCTCCGCCTGGAGCGCGGGGTCGGCCGCGGTCGCCTCGCGCAGGCGGGCGAGCACGGTCTCGGCGTCGGCCTGGCGTCCGTGCCACAGCAGCCGCCGGACCAGGCCGGGCAGCCGCTCGGGGCTCAGCAGACCGGTCTGCGCCGCGGCCACCAGCGCGGGGAGCCGGCGCAGCGCGGCGGACGGATTGAGCCGCCACTCCGCCTCGGCGAGCTGGTCGAGGAGCACGGCGCGCCCGGCGGGGTCCGGGCACGCCTCGTGGGCGAGTTCGAAGTAGCGGGCCGCACGGTCGCCGTACCCGGCGAGCACCTCCTGCTCCGCCGCCTCCGCCAGCACCGGCACCGCCCACGCCTCCACACGCTGCCGGGACTCGGCGAGATGCCGGGCCACGGCCGGGGCGCTCTCGCCGAGGGCGTGCAGCAACTGCGCCGCGCGTCGGTTCAGCGCCGCGCGCTCGGCCCCGGCGACCGTGCCCGCCACGGCCGCCGCGGCGACCGGGTGCGGGAACCTGCCGCCGTGCAGCACGCCCGCCGAGGTCAGCACGGCCAGGGTGCGCTCCACGGCCCCGGCGCCCGAGTCCCGGTCGAGTCCGGCCAGGGCGGCCACCCGGTCCGGCGTGCCGTGCTCCCCGAGCACCGCCAGCGCCCGTGCGATTCGCAGCACCCCCGCGTCCCAGCGCCGCAGCAGATCCACCACGGCGCCCCCGTACCCCTGCTCGGTGACGGTCCCGCCGTGCCGCCAGTCGTCCACGAGTGCCTTGAGCAGCGCCGGGCTGCCGCCGCTGAGCCGGTGGAACTCCGCCGTGAGCCCGGCCTCGTCCGGGACCTCGCCGAGCCGCTCCGCCACCAGCCGGGCCGTGCCCGCCGCGGACAGCGGCGCCACGTCGAGCCGGTGTACCCGGGGGTCGGACAGCAGCGCGGTGGCGAAGTCCTCGGCGAAGCCGCCGTCGTCCCGGCGGGAGGCCGCCACCAGCAGCACCCGCGCGGTGCCCAGCCGGCGGGCGAGGTAGAGCAGCCCCTGCACGGAGGCGGCGTCGGCGTGGTGCACATCGTCCACCGCGATGACCAGAGGGGTTCGTGCCGCCGCCCGTAGAACCGCTCGGCAGAACGCGTGATAGTCGGGAACCGCGGCCTCGGCCAGCTCACCGGGGTCCGGCAGACCGTGCACGAGCTGGCTCAGCACACTGCCCGTCAGCTCGCTCTCCAGGGGTGAGCAGGCCACTCGCAGTGTGAGCAGCCCGGCCCGCTCGGCCTGCGCCACCGTCTCGGCCAGCAGCGCCGTACGGCCGCCGGCCGCCACTCCCTCCAGGAGCAGCACCTGGCCCCGTCCGGCCAGGGAGTCACGGATCAGCGACCGGATCAGGGCCTGGTGGTCGTCTCGCTCGATCAAACGCATGAGTACTCTCCACAGCAATCCAGGTAAGCGAACTCGCCGTCGGCAAGAAGGAGTTGGTGCGCGACGACGAAGCTACGGAGCGGTGGATCGCTGATTCAACGGGCACTTGACGGCGAGTGGACCGGCGATTACCGGCCGGTTGGCGCGGGCGCCGACCGGTGCCGGGCAGTGGGCGTCACCGGACGTCCGCCGAAGGTGGAGGGGAGACAACGACGGGGCGAAGGGCGACGGGGGCCGTCAGGCGGGCGACTTCACCTCGTGCGGCCGGCGCAGCTGAAGCAGCCTCTGGGGGCGGCCCACGGCGGAGAACTCCTGGGCCACCTGGTAGTAGTACTCCGCGGCAGCCGCCGCCCCGCGCTCCCGGGCCAGTTGCCCTGCCTCCAGGAGCAGCGTGGCGGCCCGCCCGGAGACCTCGCCGGCGGGACGCCGGGCCGCCGCCGCGTGGTGCACCGCCCGGCGGCAGTGGTGCAGCGCCAGGGTGGGCGACCGGTCCGGCCGCCCGGCCAGCCAACGGGCGGCCCGCAGATGCCGGTCGGCCCGCACGGTGTGCGGCAGCCGCGCGTACGCGACCTCGGCGACCAGGTCGTGCACGAACTGGTACTCCACGGCGCTCAGTTCGGGGCAGCGTCGGCACCTGCGGAGAAAGCCGCGCCGCTCCAGCACCTCCAGACCGGCACGGACCCGGCTCTCGTCCCCGTCGCCGAGCGCGGTCAGTTCCTGGTCGAGGAAGCCGCCCTCGAACAGCGACGCGTCGTAGAGCAGCGACTTCTCCGCCTCGGGCAGGGTGTCGATCCGGGCCGAGACGACCGAGTGCACCACCGCGGGCACGGGCACCCGAGCCCCCGGACGGGGCCCGTCCTCGCCGGGACGCGGGGCGAGCGCACGGGCGTACTCGACGGCGAACAGCGGGTTCCCGCCCGCCTTCTCCGCGAGCGTCGCGTGCAGTTCCGCCGCACGGGCGTCCCGGGGCTCGGGCAGCAGCGCGGCCAGCAGGGCGTGGGTCGCCGGGCGCGGAAGCGGCTCCAGGGCGAGGACGGTGGTGTCCCGGCGGCCGGCGGCCCAGTAGGCGGGCCGGTCGGCGAGTTCCGGCCGGGCCGTGACCATTACGAGCAGCGGCAGCTCGCCCACGGCCTCGACCAGACCCCCGGCGAAGGCGAGCAGCGCGTCGTCGGCCCGCTCCAGGTCCTCCAGCACGACCACCAGGGGTTCCCGCGCGGCGAGTTCCTCCACGAATCCGCGCCAGGCGGCGAACACCGTGTCGTCCCCCTGCGAGGGGACCGCACGGCACGCCTGGCCCTCCGGACGGCCGAGCAGCCGCCGCAGCCCCTCGGTCAGCCGGTCGGCGACGCGTCCCGGCCCCGTGAGCCCGGTCACCGCCTCCCGCAGGCCCCGGTCCCGGCCGACCTCCGAGTCGCCGTCCACGACACCGGTGTACGAACGCACCACCTCGGCCAGTGAGACGTACGGGTCCTCGGGCGCGAGGCCCCGGGCGGCGCCGACCAGACAGCGCGGCCCGCCCTCCTCGGCCAGCCGGCGCCGGAACTCCCGCACGAGCCGGCTCTTGCCGATCCCCGCCTCGCCGAGCACGGTCACCAGGTGCGGCCGCCCACTGCGCCGTACCTCCCGCGCCCACCAGGCGAGTTGGTGCAGTTCACGGTCGCGGTGCACGAAGGGCGGTTCGGTACGAGCGTCCGGCGCCTGCGGCGGGTCGAGCCGCGCCACGGCGATGTCGTGGCCGCCGGACGCCTCCGTGGCCGGGACGAGGCCGAACCGCTCCCCGCACAGCTCCCGTGTCATGTCGCACACCCGGACCGTGTTCGGCGTCGCGGCGAACAGCAGGTCGAGCCCGGTCTGGAACAGCCGGCCCGTGACACCGGGGGGTTCGTCGTCCGTCGCGCCGTCCGCCACCAGCGCCTCCCCGGTGGCGACCGCGACCCGCAGCCGGAAGCCCGGCGTGCCGTGCCCGGCCAACTCGCCCCCGGCGCGGACCGCCCGCCGCGCGTCGTCCTCCCGGACCCGGTCGGCCCCGAACACGCACAGGGTGAGGGGGCCCAGCTGCCCCAGGGCGCGCCCCCCGGCCCGGCGCGCCCGGTCCCTTACGACCGCACGCGCCTCGGCGAGCACCTGCTCGACCACTTCCGGCGCGGTGACCCCGGCAGGGGTCTCGGTACGCACGAACAGCACGGACACCCGTTTCTGTTCGCGGTGTCCCGGGTCGGCGGAGGGCTCCTCGCGAGGAGCGGGGAGGGATGCCGGAGGGTCCGCGACGGTCCGCGCCGGCTCCGGCGCGCTCCCGGCGGACGCGGTGAGCCGTAACGGCGCCCCGCCCGACGGCAGGAGCGCCGGGTCGTGGTCGAGGATCGCCCGTTCCAGTTCCTGCAGTTCGGGACCGGGGTCGAGGCCCAGCTCCGCCACGAGCGCGGCGCGCGCGCGCCGGTACACGCCGAGCGCCTCGGCCTGCCGCCCCGAGCGGTACAGCGCCAGCATCAGCTGTCGGCAGAGGCGCTCGCGCAGCGGCTCGGCGCTGACGACGGCCTCCAGTTCGCCGAGGATGCCGAGATGGCGGCCGGCGGCGAGCGCGGCCTCCATGCGGTCCTCCAGGACGGTGGAGCGGTCGTTCCGCAGCGCGGTGAGCTCCGGCCAGTCGTAGCCGCCGTCGGCCAGGTCGGCGAGCGCCGGACCGTTCCAGAGCGCGAGCGCCCGGCGCAGTTGGTGGTCGGCCTCGTCCCAGCGGCCGAGGGCGAGCGCGCTCTGCCCGCGCCGGGCCAGCTCACGGAACTCGCACAGGTCGACGGCGGAGGGGTCGGCGCGCAGCAGATAGCCGGGGGCGTGGGTGAGGAGCACCTGCGAGCCCGTCCCGCCCGAGGCGGCGGTCAGGGTCCGGCGCAGACCGGACACGGCGTTCTGCAGGATCTTGCGCGCGGTGGGCGGCTGTTCCTCGCCCCACAGCGCGTGCAGCAGCTGCCCGGTGGAGACGACGTCGTTGGTGTGGAGGAGCAGATAGCCGAGTGCCGCACGCCGGCTCATTCCGCCCAGGGGAATGGGGACGTCGTTCCGCAGCACGTGCAGGGGACCGAGCACGCGAAACCTCATGACGGTGACTCTAACGCGCACGGGTTTGTTCCTCAACGGCCGTGGAATTCAGCGTCCCCCGAAAGCGAAGTCCATTTCTGGTTTTCTTCAGAATTTGTAAATCCATGACATTCCGCTGAGATATTCCGGGCGGAGCGGAAGGCGGATCGCACTCCGCTCCGCCCGGGCTCAGCGCAGCGCCGAACCGGCCGGCAGGCAGAACTCGGCCAGTTCCGCCGGCTTGCGTGCCACGAGGTCCGGTCCGGCCGCCAGCAGGGCCTGTTCGTCCGTCTCGCCCCACAGCGCGGCGATCGCCGGGACGCCCGCCCCGTGGGCCGCGGCCAGGTCGGTCACCGCGTCGCCGACCATGACCGCGTCGTCCGGGCCGACGTCCAGCAGCCGCAGGGCGCGCAGCACGATGTCCGGCGCGGGCTTGGCCCGGGGTACCTCGTCGGAGCCGATGACGTGGTCGAACATACCGTCGACGCCGAGCCGCGCCAGCAGCTGACGGGCTCGCCAGCCGGCCTTGCCGGTGGCCACCGCGGTCCCGATCCCGTGGTCCCGCAACTGCCGCAGCAGCGCTTCCACCCCGGGGAAGAGCGTGACCTCGCCGGCCAGTCGGGTGCTCTCCCGGACGAAGGGCTCCTCCATCTCCGGCGGCAGGCCCATGATCCGCATGATGTCCGGGAAGTAACGGCCCAGGTGGCGGTTGTACTCGGCGAACGGGGGCTCGCCCGCGCCGACCACCTCGCGGTAGGCGTGGGTGAAGGCCTGCCGCATCACACCGAAGCTGTCGACCAGGACGCCGTCGAGGTCGAAGACCACGGCCCGCAGCGGCCTTCGGGTCCGCCGCGCCGCCGGTGCGGGCGGGGCCACGGATGCGTACAGGCGTTCGATTGTGTCGACGGTGCGGCGCGCCTCGCCGATCGCCGCGCCCCGTACCGCCCGGTCCGACCAGCGGTTCGCGATGTCGTCGAGCAGCCGGTCGTACTCGGCGCCGACCGGTTCCCCGGCCACCGGCACCGCCTCCGTCGTACCGCGTCGGGTCAGGGTCAGGACCGGACCGCCCCGCCGGTCGGGGCTGAAGCCGAAGGTGCAGGTCAGAGACAGGACACCGGTACTGCCCTCGACGACCACGGTGGTGGCGTCGCTCGGCTGGTGCGAGGCCCAGCCCGCGGTGAGGGACACCGACACGCCCTGCTCGGTCACCAGGAACCCGCGTGCCGTGTCCTCGACGTCGCCCCGGCTCCCGGCGGCCGGATCACGGCGCCACCCGGCCCGCAGCCCGGGGTCGTTGATGAAGTCGTCCGACAACGACCCGACGACGTGCCGGAACCGGCCGGGCGGCAGCAGCGGCGCCACCACGTCCAGCAGGTGCCAGCCGAGGTCGACCAGTGCCCCGCCGCCGGACAGCTGCCGGCTGGTGAACCAGCCGGCCCCGTCCGGGATGCCCCGGGCACGGACCCAGCCGGCCGACATGTGCCGGATCTCGCCCACGGTGTCCGCCAGCCGCAGCAGCTCCCCCACATCGGCGCGGAACCGGGCAGCGCTGCCGGCCAGCAGCACCGCACCGCCCGCGGCCTCGGCCTCGGCCAGCCGGTCGGCCTCGTCGGAGGTCAGACAGACGGGCTTCTCCACGAAGACCGGTACTCCGGCCCGCAGCACCGTCTCCGCCACGGACGCGTGCAGATGGTTCGGGACCGCCACGATCGCCAGGTCGACCGCGTCGACGGGCAGCTCCGCGACCGAGGCGTACGACGGCAGGGCGCCCCCGCCCGCGGCGGCGCGCGCGTCCGGGGCGGGGTCGACGACGGCCGCGACGGTGAAGCCGGGGTGCGCGCCGAGCCGGGGCAGCCAGATGGAGCGCGCCGCCCAGCCCGCGCCGATGACCGCCACCCGCACCGGCGGGGTCGGCCGCCGGCCGGTCACAGCGAGCCCAGGGTGTCGGAGACGATCTCGGCGATCCGGTGCATCTGGTGCTCGGTGCCGAGCAGGGTGCGGTGGTGCAGCCAGACGGTGTCGGTGTACACGGCCTCCGTGACCGGGCAGCGGGCGGCCATCTCGTCCACCGTCTCCTGCGGGGCCCCGGTCTCCCAGAAACCCGGGCAGCGGTAGATCGCGCGGAACGCGGCGAACGCCGGGAGGCCCCGCTCGATCAGCGCGTCGACCAGACGGTTGCGGCGCTGCTCGGTGATGCCCGGAACGCGGAACATCATCATGTAGTGCGGATTGCGGTCGGCCCGCTCGTCCCGGGTCTGTACCTCGACTCCGTCGATCCCGCTCAGCAGTCCGGACAGCAGCGGGGCCCGCTGCTCGCGCGTCTCGATCTGGCTGTCGAGCCGGGCCAGCTGGGCCCGCAGGACGGCGGCGGAGAACTCGTTCATCCGGAAGTTGGACCCGGACGTCTGGTGGAAGTAGCCGCGGTCCGTCGGCGGGCGGCCGCAGCTGTGCCGCAGGAAGGCCTCGTCGTACAGCCCCTGCTCGGGGAAGGTCACCGCGCCGCCCTCGCCGGCCGTCATCAGCTTGCCGTTCTGGAAGCTGAACGCGGCGACCGAGCCGAACTCGCCGACCCGGCGGCCCCGCCAGCGGGCGCCGTGCGCGTGCGCCGCGTCCTGCACGATCGGCACCCCGCTGTCCGCGGACAGCTTCTCCAGCGCGTCCATGTCGGCGACGTGCCCCGCCATGTGCACCGGCATGATCGCGGCGGTCCGCGGGCCGACCGCCTTCTCGACGGCGGCCGGGTCGAGGCACAGCGTGCCCGGGTCGATGTCGACGGGCACCGCGACCGCGCCGAGGCGCTGGGCGGCCTGGGAGGAGGAGATGAAGGTGAAGGCCGGCACGATCACCTCGGTGCCCGGGCCGACTCCCAGGACCTGGAGGGCGAGCTCCAGGGCGTGGGTGCCGTTGGTCACCGCGAGGGCGTGCTCCGAGCCGTGGTACTCGGCGAACTCGCGCTCGAAGGCGGAGACCTCGCCGCCGCCCATCCGCCACCACTGGCCCTGCTCCAGGGCCCGGCCGAGTGCGACCCGCTCGGCGTCGTCGAACTGCGGCCACTCCGGGAATTTTGGAGCCTCTTGAGAAACGTCCACGGTCCCTGTCCTTCTGCTCGCTTCAGTTTTTCTGGGATTGCTTGAAACTAACGAGACGATCAGGCGTCGGCCCACCCCTGGAACCCCCCTGAATTCCAGCGGAAACCCCAGCGGGGGAGCGGTGTCCGGGGTTTTCCAGGAAGACTGCTGGAAACAGATCGGCAGCGTCGGAGAAAAGGGTGACGTCATGAATCGACTACTTCTGGTCAACGGTCCGAATCTCGGCATTCTGGGACGCCGTCAGCCCGAGATCTACGGCACCGACACCCTGGCGGACATCGAGAAGGCCGTCGCGGAGGAGATCGCCGGCCGCGGCTGGACGCTGACCAGCGTGCAGGACGACTCGGAGGGTGTGCTCGTCCGTACGATCAACGACAACCCGGACACCGTGGGCGCCATTGTGAACCCCGGGGCCCTGATGATGGCGGGCTGGAGCCTGCGGGACTCGCTGGCGGCCTATCCGCAGCCGTGGATCGAGGTGCACATCTCGAACATCCACGCCCGCGAGAGCTTCCGCCACGACTCCGTCCTCGCCCCCCTGGCCCAGGGCGTCATCGCCGGGCTCGGAACCCAGGGCTACCGGCTCGCGGCCCGCGCGCTCCTGGCCCTGGCGCAGGACTGACGGGCGGCGGGGAGGAGGCGCCCGGTGCCTCCTCCCCGCCGGGGTGTTCAGTCGCGCGGCATGGCGCCCAGACAGTCCCGCACCACCGCCTCGGGCACGTCGGCCACCAACTCGGCGCCGGACGGACCGTCGAGGACGAAGGCCAGCTGACCCGGTCCGCTCGTCGCGGCCTTCTTGTCGCGGCGCATGAGGGCGAGCAGCCGGTCCGGGTCGGTGCGCGCGGGCAGCCGCCACGGAAGCCGGTAGTGCCGTACGACGTCCAGGTGTTCGTCCACGCGAGAGCCGCCGATACGGCCCAGCGCCCCGGCGAGCCGGCCCGCGAACACCGTGCCCACGGCCACCGCCTCGCCGTGCCGGAGCCCGAACCCGGTCTCGCTCTCCAGCGCGTGGCCCAGGGTGTGCCCGTAGTTCAGCAGGTGCCGCACACCGGAGTCGCGCTCGTCGGCCGAGACGATCCGGGCCTTGCGCCGCACGCTCGCCGTGATCTGCTCGACGGTGCTCAGTCCGCGCAGATCACCGGCGCCGATGAAGTGACAGCGGGCGATCTCGCCGTAGCCGTTGCGCCACTCGCGCTCGGGCAGGGTGCGCAGATGGTCCGTGTCGCACAGCACCGCCCTGGGCTGCCAGTAGGCGCCCACCAGGTTCTTGCCCTCGGGCAGGTTGACGGCCGTCTTGCCGCCGGTGCTCGCGTCCACCTGGGCGAGCAGGGTCGTGGGCAGATGGATCACGGAGACGCCCCGGTGGTAGAGCGCGGCGGCCAGCCCGACCGTGTCGGTCGTCGTGCCGCCGCCACAGGAGACGACGACGTCCTCACGGCCGAGCCCCGCGTCGGCGAACTCGCGGCACAGCGCCTCAACCGTCGCCAGGGTCTTGTTCTCCTCGCCGTCCCGCGCCGCCACGAACCGGTACGGCACCCCGGGATCCGGCACCATCTCGGCGGGCCGCGCCGACACGATCACCGCCCGGCCCGCCCCCGTAGCCGCGACCGCCTCCGCGAGCCGCTCCCGGACTCCGGACCCGATGTGCACGTCGTAGGACCGCTCAGCCAACTCCACCCGCACCGTTCCGGTTCCGGCGCCGGCACGGGCCGCCCCCACCATGCCCTCGTCCCGGCGGCGCGGGGCGAGGGCATGGTCGTCGACGTGCGATGCCCCGGTCGTGCCTTCGTCCGGGCGGCGCGGGGCGATCCGCGTCGGCTCCGATCCGTCGGCGGGGCCGTGCGGCCGGCCCGGCCTGCCCGTCCGTGTGTTCGCGTCCATGTTCATACACGCTCCCCGGCATCCGCGGCGGGCACCCGGAACGCCCCCCGGACGACTTCGGCACGGACGGCGAGAGCGGCGGACGCGCTCACGGCCGCCGGGACACCCATCCGCTCCTGGGCCGAGGCGGACTGGCTGAACAGCAGATAGTGCTCGGGCAGTCCGCACCCCGGCCGCTGCCGGCGCACCCCCTGCTCGATGCCGTGCAGATACGTCTTGAGGGCCGCCGTGAGCGGTGCGGGCGCCGACGGTTCCGGCTCCCCCCACTCCGCCGACGTGGCCAGTTCCACCCGCCGCCCCGGCGACAGCCCCGCCGACCAGCGCTGCCAGCACTGGAACAGGAACCCCGCCCGCCCGTCCCGCGGCAACAGCCCGGTGAGGCCCCGCAGATGGGCGACCGCCAGGCCGTACCCCTCGGGCCCGTCCGCCGTCGTGCCGTCGGGCCGTACCGCCAGGGCGAACTCGCTCGCCACCGCGGCCAGTTCGTCGCGCACATCCCGTTCGCTCTCATGCGGATGGCCGACCGGCCGCTCCACCAGCCGCTCGGCCGACAGCCGCCATCCGGGCTCGGGCGCACCGCGCAGCAGCCGCGTCACCTCCCGCCGGACGTCGGCCCGCGCGTCCACCCACAACTCGACGGAGCGGCCCGTCGGATCGTCGGGCCGTGAGAAGAAACAGCACGCCCCCGGATCGCCCGTCCGTACGATCCGTGCCGCGCGCGGCACCACGGTGGGCAGACCCGGGGGCGCGTCGGCGCCGCCGTACAGGGACACGAACAACCATTGCCGAGCCATAGCGGTATCCACCTCGACCGTAGGGATGAGCAATTCGGTTGTCGACGGTAATAATCTCCTGACCGGGTGCGCAATTGACGACTGGTGATATCGGGCGGGGCAGGGGAACTAAGGGAGTTGTTAGGGGTACGGATAGGGGATCGGTCCGGAGTTCTAATGGCGATGTGTATTCGACTCTTTCCTCGCGGTCCACCGCGGAAGACGCCAACCTGCCGCCCGAATGGTCCGAAAGGATCACGGCGGCCCTCGGCAGGCCGGCTGCCCAGCAGCCGCCCTGGCCCGATCCCGGACAGACGCGGCCGGTGTCCGCGTTCCTGTCCACCCTGCCCCCGCTCGTCACTCCCGAGGAGGTCCGGGCCCTGCGCCGGCAGACCGAGCTGGTCGCCCGCGGGGAGGCCTTCCTCCTCCAGGGCGGCGACTGCGCGGAGACCTTCGACGCGACCCGGGAACATCTCGTCGGCACCGCTGCCACCCTGCTCAGGATGGCCGCGGTGGTGAGCGGGGCCACCGGGAAGCCGGTCGTCCCGGTCGGGCGGCTGGCCGGCCAGTACGCCAAGCCGCGTTCCGACGCCGTCGACGGTCTCGGGCTGCCCGTGTACCGCGGCGACCTCGTCAACGCGGCGGCGCCGGAACCCTACGGGCGCGTCCCGGACCCGGTCCGCATGGTCGAGGCCCATCGCGCCGCACGGGCCACCCTCGACCTGCTGCGCATCGGCCGTTTCGCCGGAATCCACACCAGCCACGAGGCGCTGCTGCTCGACTACGAACGCCCGCAGCTGACGGTGGATCCGGCCGACGGGCGGCTGTACGCCGGCTCCGCGCACTTCCTGTGGATCGGTGAGCGCACCCGGCGGCCCGACGGCGCGCACATCGCGTTCGCCGAACTGCTCGCCAACCCGGTCGGCGTGAAGCTGGGACCGGGCACCACGCCGGCCGAGGCGGCCGAGTACGCCGAGCGGCTCGACCCGCACGGCGAACCCGGCCGGCTCACCCTGATCAGCAGGATGGGCGCGGCCCGGGTACGGGAGGTGCTGCCCGCCCTGGTGGAAAGGGTCGCCGCCACCGGACGCCAGGTCGTCTGGCAGTGCGACCCGATGCACGGCAACACCCGGGTGTCCGCACTGGGCTACAAGACCCGGCACTTCGACGACGTCGTCGACGAGGTCGAGGGCTTCTTCGAGGTCCACCGGGCGCTCGGCACCCACCCCGGCGGAGTCCATCTGGAGTTCACCGGCGACCGGGTGACCGAATGTCTGGGCGGTCCCGGCGAGGTCACCGAAACGGATCTCGCCGGCCGTTACGAATCCACCTGCGACCCCCGGCTCAACGTCGAACAGGCCATGGCGCTGGCACAGCGCACAGCGCGGCTGATCGCCCGCTGAACGGAACACGGATGTTCCGGTGAAAGGAACATCCCTGTGTCCGTGGCACATCAAAGTGCCTTCTTCCGCGCTCACCGTCAGGCACGCATCATGGCTCCTGTAACAAACAATGCCCTATTGGAGGCGAACCGGATATGGGCCAGCCCGCCCCCCGCACCCACAGCTCACCCTGGTTGACCATCGCGGTGCTGTGCATCGGTCAGATGATGATCGTTCTCGACCAGAACATCGTGAACGTGGCGTTGCCGGCCGTCCAGCGTGGCATCGGCATCTCCGCCGACAACCTCGTCTGGGTCGTCAACGCATACGTCATTCCGTTCGGCGGTCTGCTGTTACTGGCCGGGCGCCTCGGCGACCTGATCGGCCGCAAGACCGTCTTCCTCACCGGAATCGCGCTGTTCGGAGCGGCCTCGCTGCTCTGCGGCTTCGCGACCAACGAGTCGTCGCTCATCGCGTTCCGCTTCGTCCAGGGCGTCGGCGGCGCGATCGCGTCCGCCTGCATCCTCGGCATGGTCGCGACCATGTTCTCCGAGCCGCGCAAGCAGGCCCAGGCCATCGGCGCCTACAGCTTCGCCTCGGCGGGCGGCGGCGCCGTCGGCCCGCTGCTCGGCGGAGTGCTCACCGAGTACCTGAACTGGCACTGGATCTTCTTCATCAACGCCCCGATCGGCGTTGTCCTCGTCCTGGTCGGTCTGCGCTCGGTCCCCGACGAGCGCGGCCAGGGTCTGGGCAAGGGCACCGACTTCCTCGGTGCGCTGCTGGTCACCGCGGGCATGATGCTTCTCGTCTACACCATCGTCGACGCCGACAAGGCCGGCTGGGGCTCGGTCCAGACGCTCGTCCTCGGCCCGCTCTCCCTGCTGTTCCTCGTCGGGTTCGTCGTCCGTCAGGCGCGGGTGGCCGAGCCGCTGCTGCCGCTCGGGCTGTTCCGCTCGCGCGGTCTGACCGCGGCGAACATCGTGCAGTTCATGATGATCGCGGGCATGTTCGGCCTGCTGTTCTTCGGCACGCTGTACGTCCAGCGGGTGCTCGGCTACAGCCCGCTGGAGGCCGGCCTGGGCTTCGTGCCCATCGCGGTCGTCATCGCGACCGTCTCCCTCGGGTTCTCGGCCCGTCTGATCACCCGGTTCGGGCAGCGGACCATGCTGTTCTCCGGGCTCGTCCTGGTCGTCGCGGCCTTCCTGATGCTCTCGTTCGCCCGTGTCGACGGCACCTACGCCGTGGACTTCCTGCCCGCGAGCCTGGTCATGGGCCTCGGCTTCGGTATGGCCGCGCCGGCCATGATGGGGCTGGGCATGGGCGCCGTGGCCCCCGAGGAGGCGGGCATCGCGTCCGGGCTGTTCAACACCACGCAGCAGATCGGCGGCGCGATCGGACTCACCGTCCTGAGCGCGTTCGTCACGGCCCGCACGGACTCCCTCACCGAGTCCGGCGAGAGCGAGGCGTCCGCCCTGCTCGGCGGCTACCACCTGGCCTTCCTCCTGGCCGCGGGGTTCGTCCTGGTCGGCCTGGTCATCGGCGCGGCCATGCTCCGCACATCCCGCCCCACCGAGCAGGGGCAGTCCGCCCGACAGGTCACCGCGGACCGGAAGGACGTCCCGGCGCTGTAACCACCTCCGACGGCTTCTGCCCCGCCCGCCGACCGGGCCGGGGCAGAAGCCGTCAACACCCCCGGCAACGGGCGCGTTCGCGTGGGCTGTTCCGCCGTCGCGGTGTTCCCACCCCGAGGGCCCGCGTCGGTGCCCTTTCCTCGGACGCGCGCGCAAGAGCTCCCGGCGGCGGGGCCACCCGCACCGTCGGGAACTCCTCGCGGACGGCGTCACACGTTCAGGCGGCCGAGCGTCTCGGAGAGCGTCGTCGCCACGGCGTCCTTCTCGCTCTCCAGGTAGAAGTGGCCGCCGGGAAAGGTGTGCGCCTCGAAGTGGCCGGACGTGTGGTCGCGCCAGGCCTGTGCCTCCTCGTGGGTGGTGTGCGGGTCGGCGTCCCCGACGAGAACCACCACCGGCGCCGCGACGCGGGCGCCGGCGCCCGCCCGGTAGCGGGCGACAGCGCGGTAGTCGCTGCGCAGCGCGGGCAGCACCATGCCGAGCAGCTCGGGATCCCCGAGGATCCGGGCGTCGGTGCCGCCCAGGGAGCGGATGTCGGAGACGATCTCCACGTCGTCGCGCGGCACGTCGGCCACCGTCCGGACCCGGCCCGGCGCCCGCCGCCCGGACGCGAACAGGGCCAACGGCCCCCGGGCGCCGTGCCGTTCCATCAGGCGGGCCACCTCGAAGGCCACCAGCGCGCCCATGCTGTGCCCGAACAGCGCCACCGGCCGCTCCGCCCCGCCGAGCCCGGCCCCGGCCAGCGCCTCGTACGACAGCCGGGCCAGCTCGTGGATGTCGTCGACGGGTGAGACCTGCCGCCGTTCCTGCCGCCCCGGGTACTGAACGGCCATCACGTCGACGCCCGGCGACAGCGCGGCGGACAGCGGAGCGTAGTACGGCGCGGAACCGCCGGCGTGCGGAAAGCACACAAGACCGGTCCGCGCTCCGGGCGCCGGGTGATAGCGGCGGATCCACTGCTGCGAAAAAGGAGTGGAAACAGAAGGGGAAAGGGGCATGGGTCGTCCTTTCGAGGGCTTTTCTCGTCACACCACGATGAATGCCGACGACGAGATGGACAACCCCTGACGTTTTCCCGGGAATTCCATAGGGACAGGGGTATTTCAGGGGTTGTCCGGCACGATTCCCGTTCCCTACCTTTCCGGTGTACCGAAAACGCGCCGAACGGAAGGGGACGACGATCAGTACCCTCGGATACCTCGGCATCGACATCGGCGGCACCAAGGTCGCCCTGCGTGTCCTGGACGACACGGGCGAGGAACCGGCGGAGGACACCTTCCGCTGGCCCGAGGCCCGCGACCCCGCCGCCGACCTGGAACTGCTCGCCGACCGCGTCAGGGCGCTGCTCGCCCGCGGGCCCGGCGTCAAGGGCGTCGGCATCGCCCTGCCGGCGATCTGCGACCCGGCCGGCACGGTGCTCACCTGGCCGGGGCGGCCGAGCTGGACGGGACTGGACCTGACGGCCGCGTGGGACGGCATGCTGCCCGGCGTCCCCGTCGTGCGCGCCGACGACGGCGACCTGGCCGCCCTCGCCGAGGCCCGCGCCGCCGGCTGCCCGAACGTCCTGTATCTGGGCGTGGGCACCGGCGTCGGCGGCGGCGTGGTGCACGGCGGCCGGCTGTGGCCGGGCCCGGAGCGGGGCTCCTGCGAGATCGGCCATCTCGTCGTCGACCTGTCCGGCCCCCGCTGCGACTGCGGCAGGACCGGCTGTGTGCAGGGCGTCGCCTCGGGACCGGCCACCCTGCGGCGGGCCGCCGCGCTGCGCGGCCGCTCGGTGGATTTCCCCGAACTGACCGCGGCCGTGCGGGCCGGCGAGACCTGGGCGACGACGGCGGTCGACGCGGGCGCACGGGCTCTCGCGGCGGCCGTGACCGGGGTGGCCGAGCTCGCCCGTCCCGATCTCGCCGTGGTGGGAGGCGGCTTCGGCATGGGCGTACCGGGCTATGTGGCGACCGTCGCCGCGCGGGTACGGGAGCTCGCCCGTCCCGGCGTCGCACCCGTTCCCGTGGTCCCGGCGGCGCTCGAAGGTCTGTCGTCCCTGTACGGCGCGGTACATCTGGCACGGGACACCTTCGGACCGGCACCGGCACCGGCACCGCGCTGAGCCGAGCCGGCCGTCCGGCACACCCGCACGCACGCGAAGGTCCCGCGGTCCGGAAGTCCGGGCCGCGGGACCTTCGTCCGGCGGGACGCCTGGCGTACGGGTCACTCCGCGATGGCGGTCCGGGCGGTCCAGCGGAAGACGGCCAGCTCCTGGCCCTCGACCGTCCTGAACTCCCCTTCGTGCACGAAGTGTTCGTAACCGGCCAGGAAGCGGTGCTTGATCTTCTCCGTCAAGGAGTGAGCGATACGGACGCGTTCCTCGGCCGGAAGGGCGGACGGACCGCCCACCAGCAGGGCCTTGACATTCGGCACGGCGCAAACCTCCGATGTGGCGAACAGTGGGACTGACGTCATGGTCACCCCGGACAGACCCGCCGAATAACCCCTATTCATCCCGTTATTTCCGATCGAGTGTCCTCCAGGTCAGCCGAACCGCAGGGGCAGTTCGTTCGGACCGGTGATGCCGATGGCAGGCCGCCAGGTGATCGGTCCGGCGACCGCCGGCGGGCCGAGCCGCTCGGCCAGCGCGGGCAGGGCCTCGCTCAGTTCCATCCGGGCCAGCGGCGCGCCAAGGCAGTAGTGCGGGCCGCCGCCGAACTGCAGCACCGGACTCTTCCGGGTGGCGGTGATGTCGAACGTCCCACCGCCGGGGAACACCCGAGGGTCGCGGTGCACCGCCTGCACGCCGATCATGAACATGGTGCCGGCGTCGAAGGTCTCCCCCCGGAACTCGAACGCGTCGCCCGCGTACCGGTAGACGGCGTTCGACGAGGGCGACCAGCGCATGACCTCCTCGACGGCGCGCGGGGCGAGTTCGGGCCTGCCGCCCAGCAGCGCCCACTGGTCGGGGTGCTCGGAGAACGTCACCATGGCGTTGGCCAGCTGCAGCCGGGTCGTGTCGTGGGCCGCGAAGACCATCGTGACGACGAGGTTGCGCAGTTCCTCCAGGGTGACCGTGCCCTCCGCCCGCTGCGCGGCGACCAGCGCGGAGATGAGGTCGTCGCCGGGGGCGCGGGCCTTGTCGGTCATCAGCGCGTCGACGTACCCGTACAGGCCCGTCACCGCGGCCTCCACCCGGGCCGGGATGTCGCCGCCGAGGGCCAGGCTGAAGACCAGCCCGATGTCGGAACTCCAGCTACGGAAGACGGGGAAGTCCTCGGCGGGCACCCCGAGCAGCTCGGTCATCACCACGAGGGGCAGGGCGTCGGCGAACTCGTCGAAGAAATCGACCTCGGCACGCTGCGCGAGTTCGGCGGCGAGCCGGCGCGAGGTGTCCCGGATGAGCGGGCGCAGCCCCTCCACCATGCGCGGGGTGAACGCCTTGTTGACCAGTCCGCGCATCCGGCGGTGGCTCGCGCCGTCGTGGTTGACCAGGGCGGGCACGAACCAGTCCCAGATGGGGCCGCCGGTTATGCCGTTCTGCTCCATGAAGCCCGTGCCGTTGTGGGTCAGCCGGCCGTCCCGCACGAGCTCCTGGGCCTCGGCGTACCGAAGGACCAGCAGTCCGACGGGGGTTCGGGCGTACCAGTTCTCTGCCTGGGCCCGGGCCACCTCCGGGGTGTCGAAACGGAACGCGGGGTCGAGGACGTCGAGGAACGGGATCTCCTGGGAGACCGCCGCGGCATCCGTGGGCGCTGTCATGTCTCACTCCTCATCTCGTCGAAGCGCGCTGTCAGTGCGGGACCGGGCAGCCGTCGGGTCCGCAGACGTGCGCGTCCACCGCGCCGGCGACGACCCGCACGGGTGAGCGGCTCTGCCACGCCTGGTCCAGGGCCCGGGCGAACATGTCCGTGGACTGGGCGCCGGACACGCCGAACTTCCCGTCGAGCACGAAGAACGGCACGCCGTTGGCGCCGACCGCCCGGGCCGCGCGGAGGTCGGCCCGCACGTGCGCCGCGTAGGCGTTCGGGTCGGCGAGTACGGCACGGGTGGCGTCGGCGTCGAGACCTGCCCGTACGGCGATTTCGACGAGGCGTTCGTCGTCGTCGTAGACCGAGCGCTCCTCGGCGAAGTTGGCCCGGTAGAGCAGACCGAGCAGTTCGTGCTGGCGCCCCTCTTCCCTGGCGAAGTGCAGCAGGCGGTGCATGTCGAAGGTGTAGCCGTGGTCGCGGCCCATGACGTAGGGGAGGCCCTCGGCCGCCGACTGCTGCCTGAGATTCTCCTCGTTGGCCAGCGCCTGGGCGCGGGTCCAGCCCTTGCCCTTCATGAGGTGGCCGACGATGGGCTCGGCGTCGCCCTTGACGCGGCGGGGGTCCAACTGGAAGGAGCGGTGCACCACTTCGACCTCGTCGCGGTGCTCGAACGCGGCGAGCGCCTTGTCGAACCGGGCTTGGCCGACGTAGCACCAGGGGCAGCTGATGTCCGTCCAGATCTCTACTCGCACAGCGGTGTTCTCCTCTTCGGGGTTCGGGATTTCGGGGACCAGGAACGGGGGGCGGGGCAAGGCGGTCAGGGCCCCGGCGTCGGCGCCTGGAGGGCGGCCACGTGCGCGTCGAAGGTCGCCGCGGCCGCGTGGACCGTACGTCTGCCGGGGTCGGTGATCCGGACGACGGCGGCGCGGCGGTCACGCAGGTCGGCCCTGCGGCCCACCAGGCCGCCCCGTTCGAGGCGGTCGAGCAGACGGCTGACGGCCGAGGGGGAGAGGGCGACCGCTTCGGCCAGGTCCTTGGACCTCAGCCGGGTACCGGCCCGGTCGAGCGCGGTCAGGACCAGGAACTCGGACAACGTGATGCCGTGCCCGCGCACCAGCGCGCGGTCGAGTTCCTGCGCCACCCGCCAGGTCTCGACGATCCGCTCCCGCCACCGGCCCGACTCGACCACCGTCATGACCACACCTCTCCTGAACTCGTCCGACAACACCCCACCCACCCCGACACCAGCCCCCCGGCCCCGGCACGCGACGCCCGGAGCCCACACCCGCGCCCCGCCCCGGCCGCCCGGGCCCCGGCCGCGGGTCCGGAGCCGGCCCGGGACCCGGAACGGGCCCCGGAGCTGGATCCGGACCCGGGCTTGGAGTCGGGCCCGGCCCCGGAGTCGGCTGGTGGTGCGTGGTGCCCGGTGGCCGTGGCTCTCGCGCCGGGCCCAGGAGCCGGCCCGGCCCGGGAGTCGGATCCGGCCCCGGGCCTGGACCCGGGCTTGGAGTCGGGCCCGGCCCCGGAGTCGGCTGGTGGTGCGTGGTGCCCGGTGGCCGCGGCTCTCGTGCCCCGCCCGGAGCCGGCCCCGCTCCGGAGTCGGCCCCGGCCCCAGTCGGCTCGGGTGCCCGATGGGCGGTGGGTGTGGTTTTCGGTGGGTGGGGCGTCACGTCGGCCGGGTTCCGGGGCGGGGCCGGGGTGTGGTGTCTGCCGTCGGACGGGTTGTGGGTTTCGTCGGTTGGTCAGCCGAGGGCGTGTTGGGTTTCCGGCTCCGGCTGGGTGTCGGGGGACGCCGCGGCCGTCACCGTGGGCTGCTTGGGCTGCTTCCTGATGGCCAGGGCGAGCAGGCCGCCGAGGATCAGCAGGCCCGCGCCGATCAGGCCGGCCAGACGCAGGCCCTCGACGACGTCCGCCGGGTCGGCGTCGGCGTACGAGCCGGTGAAGGTGGAGTTGGCGACCGCGACAAGCACCGCGAGCCCCACCGCGCCGCCCACCTGCTGGGCTGTGGAGGCCATGGCGCTGGCCACGCCCTGCTCCTCGGCGTCGACGCCGGAGCCCGCCGTGGCGAACACCGACACGAAGACCAGCCCGCCGCCGACGCCCCAGACGAACGAGCCCGGCAGCAGCGCCCAGAAGGAGCCGCCGGTGGTCATCACCACGACGGTCAGACCGATGCCGATGCCATTGACGATCATGCCGGTGAGCAGTGTGGTGCGAGGGCCGAAGCGTTCCATGAGCTTCGGTGCCAGTTGCCCGGAACCGATGATCGAGGAGAGCGTCAGCGGCAGGAACGCCAGGCCCGCCTGGATCGGGGAGTAGCCGAGGACCGGCTGGACGTACGTCGTGAAGACGTAGTACGCGCCCGCGAGCGCCGTCTGGAACACCAGGAGCACCGCCATGGCGACGACCAGCGGCCGGTTGCGCAGCAGCCGCAGCGGCATCAGCGGGTTGCGGGTCTTCGCCTCGGTGAGGAAGAAGGCGACGAGCAGGACCACGCCGGCGGCCAGCGCCAGCACCGGCAGCGAGTCGGTCCAGCCGTGGTCGGGGCCGGTCACCAGACCGGTCACGATCGCGGAGACGCCGACGGTGGACAGCAGCGCGGCCGGCACGTCGAAGCCGCCGGAGGTGTTCGCGGGGCCGTCGGGGCGCACCGCCTTCGGCGCCGGGATCAGGATGACCAGCGCGAGCGGGATGTTGATGAAGAACACCCAGCGCCAGGAGGCCATGTCGGTCAGCACACCGCCGAGCAGTGCCCCGGCCGCGAGGCCCAGCGAGCCGGCCGCGCCCCAGACCGCGAACGCCTTGGTGCGCTGCTGTCCTTCGAAGGAGGTCGCGATCAGGGCCAGCACGGCGGGGAAGAGTAAGGCGCCGCCCATGCCCTGCACCAGCCGGGCCCCGATGAGCACGGCCTGGCTGGAGGCGAGTCCGCCGGCCAGGGAGGAGACCGCGTAGAAGACCAGGCCGGTCATGAACAGCCGGCGGGCCCCGAGCCGGTCGACCGCGCGCCCGCCGAACAGCAGCAGCCCGCCGAAGGAGACGGCGTATGCCGAGACGACCCATTGCAGGGACTGGGCGGAGAAGCCCAGCGCTTCGCCGATGTCGGGCAGCGCGACGTACACGATGTTGTAGTCGACGGAGATGATGACCTGGGAAAAGGCCAACAGGAACATTACGAGTCCGGCTTTCCTGGCCGGTGTTGCAGTCGTCACGAGACCCTCCTCTAGGGCTGACGGTCAGTCAGCTTCCACGTGGTGTGCGCCGGAGTCCAACTGGGCCGCGAAGGGCAGCCCTTCCCTTCGCTCCTGTGACCTGAGTCACACGCGAGCCCGGCGGGAGCGGGACCATCTGCGGGTCACCGGCCGCTCGACGCAGACGTACAGCGCCCACGCCAGCAGCACGGACACGGCGAACTGCGCGGCCAGCAGGCCGATCGCCGCGGGCGTGCCGAAGAGCCGGTCGCCGAGCAGCTTTCGCGTGTACTCCAGGACCGTGAAGTGCACGAGGTAGAAGGCGAAGGAGATGTCGCCCAGCCAGACCAGGAACCGGTTGCGGAACACGCTGGAGGTTCCCTCGTTGTCCGCCATCGCCCCCGCCGCGATGACCATCACGGCCGGAAGCAGACACGCCACCCGTAAGCCCCACAGCATCGGCACGTTCAGCGCCACGACGTACGACACCACCAGCAGCGCCCCCGAGCCGGCCAGCCCGATGTTGCGCCAGCGCCCCAGCATCACCGCGCGCGCCACCAGCATGCCCAGCACGAAGTCCAGCAGCCGGGTGGGCGGGAAGATGTACGCGAACCAGAAGTAGTTGGCCGACTGCGCGGGCTCGTTGGGCACCACGGCGGTACCGACCGGCACCACCGCGTAGGTGAGCAGCGGCACCGCGCAGATCGCCAGCACGACCCCGCCGATCCAGTACTTGAGCCGGGCGGCCGGGACGCGTCGCACCAGCGGGTACAGCGCGGGGAACGCGAGATAGAAGAACGCCTCGGTGGACAGCGACCAACTCACGTTGTTCACCGCGAAGTTGGTGGGCACGTCCGGCACCCACGACTGGAGCATGAAGAAGCTCAGGAAACTCTGGGCCGTCGTGGTGTGGGCCCCGTCGGCACCGTCGACCAGCACCCGGGCCAGGATCCAGCCGACGATGTACGGCGGCACGATCTTGACGTAGCGCCGCCGCCACCAGGCCGCCGGCGAGGGGTTCCCGCGGTGCGACCACACCAGGATGAACCCGCTGAGCGCGAACCAGAACGGCATGGTCAGGCCGCCCACCTGCGCGACGGCCCGGTAGAACCCCTCGGCCTGCGAGTCGTCGGCGAGCAGCCGGATGCTGGGGAACAGCAGCGAGGCGTGGAAGAGGAACACGGCCAGTGCCACCGGGGCGCGCAGCCCGGTGAGGGTGGGAAGCCGGGAGGCCAGGGGCCGCCCTGGAGGGGCCTGCCCGGCGCCGGGCGGGGCCGTGGGCGCCACGGCGACCGGCGGACCGGGCACGGCCCGGCCGGTGAACTGCTCGGTGCTCATGAACTGTCACTCCTTGAGAGGATCGCCGGGTGGGGGCCGGCCGGGGTCAGAGGTCGAGCACGAGGCGCTGCGAGCGGCAGCGCGCGACACAGACGAGCACCGTGGCGTTCGCGGCCCGCTCCTCGTCGGTGAGGACCATGTCCCGGTGGTCGGGCTCGCCTTCGAGCACCGGGACCTCGCAGGTTCCGCAGACGCCGTCCCGGCAGGACGCGTCGAGCACGACGCCCACGTTCTCCAGGGCGTCGACGATCGACTCCTCGGGGCCGACCGTGACGGTGACGCCGGAGCGGGCGCACTCCACCTCGAAGGCCCGCTCCTCGCCCTCGTTCTCGGCGGCGGCCGAGGCGGCCGAGGAGAAGTGCTCCACGTGCAGCCGGCACCCGACGCCGAGCGCCGCGCATCCGGCGCGGACGGCCGAGGTGAGCCGCTCCGGGCCGCAGCAGTAGACCAGTGCGCCCGCCGGCGCCGCGGCCAGCACCCGGTCGAGGTCCAGCCGCCCGAACTCGTCCTTCGGGTGGAGCACCACCTGGCACTTCGCGTCCGCGAGCACGCTCAGCTCCTCGCAGAACGCCATCGACGCACGGCTGTGGCCCGCGTACCAGAACTGCCAGGACCTGCCGCGTTCGCGGGCCTCGCGGGCCTGGGTGAGCAGCGGTGTCACCCCGATGCCGCCGGCGACGAAGACGTAGGACTCGGCGTCGGCCAGCTCGAAGTGGTTGCGCGGTCCGCGCACGGCGACCAGCCCGCCGGGCCGCAGCGTGTCGTGCACATACGCCGAACCGCCCCGCGAGTCCGGGTCCCTGAGCACCGCCACCCGGTAGCGGGAGGCGTCGGCCGGGTCGCCGCACAGGCTGTACTGGCGTACCAGCCCGCCCAGGCTCAGATCGACGTGGGCGCCGGGGGTCCAGGCCGGCAGGGGCTTGCCCTGCGGATGCACCAGGTCGACGGAGAGGACACCGGCCGCCTCCCGGGTCATCCGGTGCACCAGCAGATCGGACTGCTCCTGGGCGCCGCTCATGACGTGACCGGACCGCCGAACCGGACGTCGTTGCCGAAGACCACGTCGTGGCTCTTCACGTCGATCGTGATCCGGTCGCCGTCCGCGATACGGAAACCGTCGTGGAAGCTGGCCTTGTCGGCGCCGAGCAGTACGTAGTTCACCAGGCCGGGCCGGCGCACCGCGGGGAACGAGAACAGGTGGTCGGCCATGTCGCGGACCCTGAAGTACAGGGCCTCCTCGCCGCAGTCGAAGCCGCCCTCCCAGACGGCGGCGCCCTCCCGCTCGACGGTGACCCGGCCGCTCGCCGTCGCCGGCGGCTCCCCAAGGAAGAGCCATGGGGCGACGGAGGTGTCGCAGAGCTTGCAGTACGGGTTCCAGCCCGGGTTGCTCAGATGGAGCCCGATGTCGCACAGGTCGTTGCCGAAGGTGTAGCCCGCGTAGTGCGGAGTGCCCTCGTCGTCGTTGACGTAGACGAGCACCACCTCGGGCTCCTCGATCAGCGCGACCGGTCGGGCCGGGACGACGAGGGTCTCGCCGGGCAGCCGCAGCCAGGAGCCGAGGCCCTTGAAGAACCAGTTCGGCGGGACGAACTCCTCGCCCTCCCGCGGCTCGGTCTCGAACTTCGACCGGTGCGTCCGCATGAATCCGCTCACCAGCGAGTCGCCGGTGGCCGTGGGCAGCAGCGGCGGGAGCAGCCGCAGCGCGGGATCGTCGGCCGCGACCGTGACGCTCTCGGCGCCCGCGGTGACGGCCTCGGCGATCTCCTCCGGGCCGGCGCCCGCGGCGAACGCCGTCCGCAGCCGGTCCTCACCGGTCTTGTACAGGGTCAGGTGCTCGCCCGGCGCCGGCTTGCCGAAGCCGACATGGCGCTCACCGTCGTAGAGGCTCTCGAACAGGACGGACATGGTGACGTGCCTCCTAGCGGTCGTGTGGTGCTGTCTCGGATGTGAGGTCGGTCAGTGCCTCGGCGACGCGGTCCAGGGACTCCCGGACCCAGGGCAGCCGGCAGGGGTCGTCGGCCGTGAGCGCGGCATGGCGCTCCTCGTCGGTGTCGCCGTAGAGGCGGCTGGTGGCGGCGCGCACCCGCAGGGAGCCGGCCGGCTCGCCGAAGGCGCTCGCGGGCAGCAGCCCGACGCCGTGCCGGGCCACGAGCAGCTCGGCGAGCGCGGCCCCGGTGCGCACCCCGTACGCCCGTTCCAGCAGAGTCCGGTGCGGCTCGAAGTCCGGGTACAGGTAACAGGTCGCGCGCACGGGAGCCACCAGGGCTCCCGCCGCCGCGAACAGGTCGGCCACCGCACGGGCCACCTCGCCGTGCAGCCGGCGGCAGGCCGCGATGTACTCGGTCACCTCGGGCGGCTCGTCGAAGGCGTAGGCAGCCGCCTCCTGGGCCGGCGCCGAGGCGCTGGACCAGATCTGGCTGGCGACGCCGGTGAGACGTTCACCCAGACTCCGGCCCAGCTCGCTGTCCGGGAGCCTGGCGACTCCGAGTCGCCAGCCGCCCAGGGCCAGGTTCTTGGTCAGGCCGGTGGTGACGACGGTGCGTTCGGGGGCGTGCAGGGCGGGGGACTCCGCCCGGGTCGCCGGGGCGAGGACCAGGTCGCGGTAGATCTCGTCCGAGACGATGACGAGGTCCAGGTCACGCGCCACCGCGCAGAGCCGCCGTACGGTGTCCGGCTGCGCCACGTCGCCGGTCGGGTTGTCCGGCAGGGTGACCACGACGGCGCGCGGGTCCCGGTCGGCGGCCCGGGCGGCGGTGACCGCCCGGCGCAGCCGGACCGGGTCCGGGACCCCGCCCTGGCCGGGCAGGACGGGAACGGGGATCGGGCGGGCGCCGACGAGTCTCGCCTGCGCCGCGTAGCTGACCCAGCTCGGTACGGGGACGACGACATCGCCGCCGACGGCCAGCAGCAGGCCGAAGAGCAGCGGCTTGCTGCCCGGTCCGCACACCACCTGGTCCGGCCAGGTCTCGAGCCCGCGGCGCCGCCAGTACCCGGCGACGGCGGTGCGCAGCCGGGTGCTGCCGGCCACGGGGCCGTAGGAGTTGAGGTGCGCGGCGGCCGCCAGTTTCTCCCGGAGCACCGGCAGCACGGGCAGTCCGATCTCGCCGCTCGTCATCGGGATCACCTGCTCCCCGGCCTGCCGGCGGCGCGCGATCGCCTCGTCGGCGGCGAGAGTGGCCGACATCGTCACCGGAGGGGATATGGACATGGGCATGACTGGCTCCCTGAGGGCAGTTCACGAAGAAGGGAGTGCGCGGAGCCGGAGGGCGCGGAGCCGGAGGGCGCGGAGCCGGAGGGCGCGGGGCGGGCGAGGCGTCCGCCCCGCCCGCACCCGGCGCCCCGGGCACCGCTCACACTCCGCCGAACCGCTGCCGCAGTTCCGCCTTGCGGACCTTGCCGGTCAGCGTCTTGGGCAGCGAGGGCAGGGACTCCAGACGGTCGGGCAGGAACCGCTCGTCCAGGCCGGCGGCGCGCAGATGGTCGCGTAGCTCCGCCAGGGACGGCCGCTCGGGACCACTGGGCACGATCATCGCGAGAATCGGGTCCTCGACCCGGCCGGCCGGCCCGACCAGCGCCGCCTCCGACACCTGCGGATGCCGGCACATGATCGACTCCACCTCGGCCATCGGGACGACCATGCCGTCCCGCATCACGGCGTCCTTGGCACGGCACAGCACCCGGATGCCGCCCCTGCCGTCGTCCCGCGCCACGTCACCCGTGTCGAACCAGCCGTCGTCGACCAACTGCTCCTGGAACACGCCGTCGCGCTTGTAGTACGTCAGGGCCTGCGACGCCCCCCGCACCCGCAGCCGCCCCACGGGAGCGCGCTCCGTCGGATTGAGGCACTTGTCGATCCGGATCTCCATGGCGTCGATCGGCCGCCCGTTGCTGTACGCCGCCCAGTCCTGGTTGTAGTCGAGCCGGGTGATGGTCACCGGACCGTTCTCCGACATCCCCCACAGCGAGTACGTGCGCGCGCCGAGCGTCGCACGGAGCTCGTCCACCAGCGGCTGGAGCACCGGCGCCGAACCGGTCACCACGTGCCGCAGCGTGGACACGTCCCGGGGGTCGCGCCGCTGCGACTCGGCGATGTCGGTCAGCGTCGGCGGCGGCCCGTAGACCAGCGTGCCGCCGTAACGTTCCACCAGATCCAGCAGCGCGTCGTTCCTGCGCACGTCCTGGAAGACGATGGTGCCGCCCAGCATCACGCTGGCGAGGATGCCCTGGGCGAACCCGGAGTAGTGCACCAGCGGGGTGGTCACCACCGCGACCAGACCGTGGTCGAGCAGAAACGTGTCGGCGTAGCCGCGGATCGCCGAGTGAACCGTGTTCTGGCTGTGCAGGACGCCCTTGGACTCTCCCGTGGTGCCCGAGGTGAACAGCACCACGAACGGTTCGTCGGGCCTGAGTTCGCGGCCGGAGAGAGCGTCGTCGCCGTGCACGTCCTCCCAGCGGGTGGCGACGAAGTGGTCGTGGAACTCCAGGGCGCCCTCGGGGGCGTGCCCGTCCACCACCACGACGTGTTCCAGCGTGGGCAGTTCCGCCTTCAGCCCGGTGACGACCTCGGCCAGCGGGGTGCCGTCCCACTCCGGCACCGTCACGCACACCCGCGCCTCGGTGAGTGCCAGCCGGTGGCGCAGTTCCTCCTCCGGACAGACCGGCGAGATCGGGCAGACCACCGCCCCGACCCGGATGCACGCGTAGATCAGCGGCACCATCTCCCACCGGTTGGGCAGCTGCACCGCCACGAAGTCACCGCGCCGCACGCCCAGTTCCACCAGTGCCGCCGCGAACCGGTCGGTGATCCTGCGCAGTTCCCCGTAGTCCAGGGTGTCGGTGCGGGCCTGCGCGATCCGCCGCCCGGCCACCGCCAGCTTGTGCGGACGCAACCGGCTCTGCCGGCGCAGGTCGTCGAGGAAGGTCTCGTCCCGCCACCAGCCGCGCTGCCGGTACAGCGCCTCCCGGGCCGGCCGGTCGTGCGGCAGCGGTTCGGTGATCGCCACCGTCTCCAGCGCCGGAGCCGTCATCGGTACTCCTTCCGGCGCGCCGAGACCAGGGCCGGCAGCGGGTCGTTCTGCGGGTCCGCGGCGGCGATCTCCAGCAGGTCCAGGGTGTTGCGCCGCACCCGCTCGCCCACCCAGTCGAACACCCACTGCCTGCGCGGCTCGTCCGCCAGCTCGAACGGCACGACCCGGGCCAGCGCCAGCCCCGCCGCCGCGGCCCCGCCCACGTTGGCGACCACGTCGGGCACCAGCGTCGCGCCCGCCACGGCCATCTTCAGCTTCGCCTCCGGGCTGACGGTGATGTTGCCGCCCTCCACCACGAGCCGCGCCCTGAGCCGGTGCACGTTGTCGGAGTTGACCGCGTTGTGGTTCGCCGCCAGCACCAGCACGTCGGCGTCCACGTCCAGCCAGGCCTCCGGCTCGTCCGAGTCGACGACGTGCTGCGGCAGCCGGGAGCGGTCGATGCGCCCGAAGCCGTCCGTCAGCGCCAGCAGGTCGTCCACCGGCAGCCGGTCCGCGCTGATCGTGCCCTGGATGTCGGCGACCGCGACGACATGGTGCCCACGGCGCTCCATGAAGCGCGCCACGGCCCGCCCGACACTGCCGAAGCCCTGGATCACGACCCGGCGCGGGCCGCCCCCGCCCCGCAGCCGCTCCAGCGCGGCGACGGCGGCGACCCCGACGCCGTGGCCGGTGCAGTCCACCAGCGGCTCGTAGTAGGTACGCCAGTCGTACGGCATGTCGACCGCGCGGTTCTTGCGTCGCGGGTCGTAGTCCGCCTCGGCGAAGAACACGGCCCGGTCGGCCGGGGTCACGCCCAGGTCGCAGCCGAGGTGGATACCGCCGTGCAGCAGCGGCGCGACGGTACGGCCGAAGGTGCGCATGGTCTCCTCGCGCCCGGTGCCGTCGGAGACGATGCCCGCCTTGGCGCCGCCGATCGGCAGTCCGACCAGCGTGAGTTTGGCCGTCATGCCGCGGGCCAGGGCGCGTACCTCCTCCTCGCTGACGTCGGAGGTCATCCGGGTGCCGCCCATGGCCAGCGAGTCGACCAGGGAGTCGACCACGACCCAGCCTTTCAGGGGGCCGCCGCTACCGTTCAGGGACACGGTGAAGGCAGGCTCCCGGCCGGCCTCACGCATCGCCCGGTCGTCCAGAACGCTCATTTCGTGAACCTCACGATCCATCCGGTGAAGAAGTGGTCAGCGGTACAGGTCGGCGAAGCCACGCAGGATGTGCTTGCCGTCCTGGCGGAACTCGAGATGGGCCTGCGCCCCGTGGATACGGCCGTCCGCCGAGCGCAGGAACTCGACCGGGGCGTGCGGGGACCGCCCGATGGAGCGGAAACCCTCCGGCGCGGCGCGCAGGTAGAGCGTGTGCCGCTGGAACACCGTGACGGTCGGTTTGACGTAGGAGAACAGCGGTTCCCCGGTGTCGACCTGGACGTCGAACCCGCCGACCCGCTGCGGCCCCCCGGCCAGTTCGGCGCCGTTCGCCACGGCGATGATCTGCATGCCGCCGCAGATCCCGAACACGGGAACGTCGGTCGTCATGACCAGGTCGATCAGCCGGCGGTAGTGGTCGCTGTCGTAGGCGCGGACCTTGGTGCCGCTCAGCACGATCGCCTGGTAGCGCCCGTCCGTGCGGGCCGGCACCGAGTCGGCGTCGACGGCGTCGGTCTCGGAACCGAGTTCCTCGAACCGCCTGCGCAGCTGTTTCAGGGACAGGGTCCCGTTGTTCACCACCAGAACCCGGGAAGTGGCCACGAATAGCACTCCTCTCGTTGTCGTCGTCGGACGCTCAGGTCCGGGTGATGGCCGTACCGGTGCGCCCGGCCAGCAGATCCGTCACCGGTGCGCTGCCGAGGACGACCCGGTCGACGCCGCCGTCCAGGGCCTCGCCGGCCGCCCGCAGCTTCTTGCGCATGCCGCCGACCGCCCGCCGGTCGCGGAACGCGGCGGCCGCCTCGGCGGTGATCCGGGTCACCGGCTCACCGTCCACGAGCAGATGGGCGACGTCGGTGACGAGCACCAGGTCGGTGGCGCCGGCCGCCGCCGCGAGCGCGGCAGCCGCCCGGTCGGCGTCGGTGTTGACCTCCCGGCCCGCGGCGTTGCGGGCCAGCGGGGTGACCAGGACCGCGTGTCCGGGCCGCAGCTCCTTGCGCAGCGGCTCGGCGTCGACGTGGGTGATGGGGCCGACGAGGTTGTCCAGCTCGACCAGTTCCTTGCCGCGCCACCACCACCGCTCGCCCTCGCCCGCGAACACCAGCCCGTCCGAGCCGATCAGCCGCCGGCCCGTCAGTCCGAGGGACTCCAGCCGCCCCACGACGTTCGCGCCGAGGTCGGCGCTGACGGTCTTGATGTCCTCGATGACCTCGGGTGTCGTCCACCGGCTCTGGTTGCCGTAACGATCCCGCAGGACGGCCGAGGGGTCCGTGTAGCGGGCGCCCAGCCGCCTGAGCGGCTTGGACCAGCCGTGCACCAGCACCAGCGGACGGCCGCGGCCGTGCCCGGCCAGGTCGTCCCACCAGCTCCCCGGCAGGTCCTCCAGGCAGCTGCCGCCGAGCTTGACCACCAGCGGTGCGAGACCGCTCGCCGCGCTCACGCCGGCATCACGGGCTGCATCGTCAGCCCCGTCTCCTCCGGCAGCGAGAACCGCCGGTTGAGTGCCTGCACGGCCTGCCCGGCCGCACCCTTGACCATGTTGTCCAGTGCGGCCAGGACGACGATCCGGCCGTCCTCGGGATCGTGCAGCACGGTGACGTCGCAGTAGTTGGATCCCAGTACCGCCTGCGGATCCGGCACCGGGATCAGCGTCTCGGTGTGCCGGCGCACCCGGACGAACCGGTGCCCCCGGTAGAAGCGGAGGTACGTCCGCTGCAGCGTGCGCTCGTCCACCGCGTCGTCCGTGAAGACATACGAACTGGCGAGCAGACCCCGTACATGGGACACCCCGTACGCCGACATGGTCAGGGAGCCGATCCGGCCCGGCTTGCCGCGCTGGAAGAAGTCGCCGACCTCGGCGGCGTGCCGGTGCCCGAGCGGCGCGTACGGTGCGATGGCGCCGTTGCGCAGTGGGTGCAGATCGGCCGTGCGCAGCCGCAGACCGCCGCCGCTGGAGCCGCTCTTGCCGTCCACCACCACGGTCCTCAGCTCCAGGCCGAGCTCCAGGACCAGAGGTGCCAGGCCCAGCGTGATGGCGGTGGCGTAGCAGCCCGGCAGCGAGATCAGCGGAGCGTCGACGAGCTGGTCGCCGATCAGCTCCGGCACCCCGTAGACGAAACGGTCCGCCAGCTCGGGGCGCCGCCGCACCTTCGGATACCAACGGTCGTGCAGGTCTTCGGAGCGGATCCGGAAGGCGCCGCTCAGGTCGATCACGCACGGCACCCGGTCGGCCAGCCGCCCGGCGAGCTCCGCCGACACCGGCGCGGGCGTGGCGAGGAACACCACGTCACAGCGGTCGGCGAGGTCTCCCGCGCGCTCACCGACCGGCTCCACCGTCAGCCCGAGGTCGAGCCGGAGACCCGGGTGGAGCTGCGCCGGGCGTTTTCCGGCGCTGGACGAGCCGCCCAGAAAGGTCAGTTCCAGCTCGGGATGCTGGGAGACCAGCCGGATCAGCTCCCCGCCGGCGAAGCCGGAGGCGCCGACGACTCCGACGCGGATCATCCGAGGACCTCCACCACATGGCGGGCCACGGCCGAGGGGATGTCGACGCCGGTCGCCGAGGCCACCGCCCGGAAGGCGGGCGCGTGGTTCACCTCGTTGACGACGTAACCGGACGCCGTCTCGAACAGGTCGACGCCGTAGACGCCGCTGCCCAGCACGTCCACCACACCGTCCACGATCTTCAGCAGTTCGGGCTCCTGCTCGACCTTCCGTGTGCGGTTGCCGAGCGCCGCGTTGTTGCGCCAGTCCAGGCCGCCGCTGACGAACCGCGCCACGGCCACCGGCTCTCGCCCCACGACCAGACAGCGGATCGAGCCGCCCTCGATGTACGGCTCGACGAGACAGGCCTGTTCGAAGGCGTGCCCCAGGTCCTCGACGTAGTCGTACACGGACTGCGCGGTGTCGGGGTGCCGTAGCAGCGTCACCCGCTTGCCCATGCCGCCGAAGACCGGCTTGAGCACCAGGGGAAGGGGAAGCTGCTCCAGCGCCTTCACGAAGTCCCGGCGCGAGAGCACCAGCCGGAAGTCGGGAACCGGGACACCCGCGGCGCGCAGCTCGGTGCGCAGGGCCAGCTTGTTCTCACACGCGTGGATCGCCGACGCCGAGTTCAGCGTGGGAATCCGGGACGCCTCGGCGAGGCTCGCCAGCAGTCCGCCGCGGGTGTAGCTGCGGCTGCGCACGAGCACCGCGTCGAAGTCGCTGAGGGATCCGGCGTCCGGATCCCCGAGGCACAGGGCCTCGTCGTTGACCCACTCGACATCCAGATCAAACGCGCCGGCGGTCTCGATCAACTGGCGTTCCTCCCAGCCGACGCGGTCCGCGACGATGGCTACTTTGCCGCCCATGACAGGTCACTCCTCCATGCGCCTCGGGCGCTCACTGGCCCCAGTCGCGGAGCTGGACCTCGACCATCTGCAGGGAGAGCACGCCGCCGCTCGCCACGTCTTCGACGCGGAGCGTGAGCATGCACTCGGGGCAGGCGAGGGTCTCGCCCTTGACCATCGGCGGGGTGGACAGATCGGTCTCGCACTCGGGGCAGGCACCCGTAAGGGTGGTGGACATGTGTGGTCTCCAGAACGGTTGGCCGGGCTCGTACGGCCCGGATCGGCTCGTGTGTCGGCGGGAGGGGGTGCTCAGACCGCCCGGAACTCGATCGCGGCCTTGCGGACGGCGTCCCGGTCGAGCAGCGGGCTGCCGTGCTCCTCCTGGCGTGCCGTCAGCCAGCTGGTGAAGGAGTCGATGTCGAGGTCGGTGGCCTCGTCGGCGAGGGCCCACCCGACCAGGGCCGGGGTCAGCCTGGACCGCACCCGCAACTCGCGTGCGTTGCCCACGAGTTCGGCGGGCAGCGTCTCGTACGCCTGCGGATGGCTGAGCTGTCCGGGCAGCTCGTAGGCGAAGGCGTGCGGTGTGGTGGGCCCGGACTGGAAGGCCTCGCCCAGCCCCGCGCCGGCGAGTGCCACCCGGGACAGTTCGGTGAGGTGCTGGAGGTCGAAGCGGGTGTCGTCGTGCACGACCCGCAGCGAGGTGAGCAGCTCCGCGAGGGGCGCGTTGCCGCCGCGCTCGCCGATCCCGCCGACCGTGGCGGAGATCCACGCGGCGCCGGCCCGGACCGCGGCCAGCGAGTTGGCCACGGCCATGCCCAGCATGTTGTGCGAGTGGATCTCGATCTCGGACCCGTCGATCGCGGTGAGTTCGGCGATCTTCTCCTCCATCTGCCAGGGGGAGAGGTACGCGACCGTCTCGGCCAGCCGGAACCGGTCGGCCCCCGCCGCGAACCCGGCGGTCACGTAGGGCACCAGGCGTTCGCTGGGGGTACGGGCGCCGTCCTCGCCGCTGAACGTGACGTGGAAACCGCGCTCCTTGGCCGCCTCGATGGCCGCGCGGGCCACCGTGTGCAGGTACTTCGCGCTGGGCGAGCCAAGCTTCAGCGCCGCGTGCTGCTCGGAGGTGGGGATCGAGAACATCACATGGGTGACGCCCAGGCGCAGCGCCTCGTCCAGCGCCGCGGTCACCTGCCGGCGGTCCCTCACCACCACGAGGGACATGCTGCGCTCGGGTCCGATCGCCTCGTGGGTGGCGAGGATGAGGTCCTCGTCCTTGGACGCCGGGCCGGAGATCATGCCGACCTCGACCAGGGCCACGCCGGTCCGCACCAGCAGGCCGGCGATGACCGCGGCATCCTTGGGGGCGAATTCCACGCCCGCCATGTGCGCGGAATCCCGCAGGGTGGCGTCGGATATCTGGGGTGGTATAGGCATCGCATTCACTCCTTTTCACTCCTTGGGAAAAACCGAGAAGCAGAAAACTGGGGTGCCCGAACAGCTTTCCGAAACTTGGCGATCTGCGTCAAGGGCCTTGATGTCAGGGGTATGTAAGACATCGTCAGAGCGGAGTGAGAGAAAGAAAGGCGCAGCGGAGAGAGGTGAGAACTGCGGTAATTAATCGGCGAATTGATGGCGCGGGCGGCCGGGGGGAATTAGTGTCGGACCCGGTTCGACCGACCGATGATTGGTGATCCGTCATGGATATTTCCGAGACCCCCAGGCTCGGTGTCGTGGTCCCTCCGGAGAACCCCACCGCCGAGCCCGAGTTCCACCGCCTCGTCGGAGACCGGATGAACGTCTACGGTGCCCGTTTCCCGGTGACGCCGGGCATGGCGCTGCGCGACATGCTGGAGACCTACAACGCGGTACTGCCCGAGACCCTGGCCCGTTTCGGCGGGATGCGGCTCGACGCGGCGGTCGTGGCGTGCAGTGCCTCGCACTACCTGCTCTCACCCGAGGGCGACCGCAGGTTCTGCGCCGAGCTCAGCGGGCGCACGGGTTTCCCGGTGCTGTCCTCCACCCAGGCCATCCTCGCCGCGTGCGAGGCGCTCGGACTCACCCGGCTCACCCTGGTGTCGCCCTACGAGCCATGGCTCACCGACACCTCCCGCCGCTTCTGGGAGGAGGCCGGCCTCACCGTCGTACGCGCGGTCGTGGTCCCGGCCGGCGACGAGGGCCGCTTCAATCCGTACGAGGTGACGACCGAGGCCATCCTGCGGCGCGTCCGGGAGCGGATCCCCGCCGACGGCTCCGCGCTGCTCTTCACCGGCACCGGCATGTACACCCTCGCGGCACTGGACGAACTCGCCCACGAGACCGGCCGAGTGCTGCTGACGTCGAACCTGGCCAGCGCCTGGTGGGCGCTGCGGACGACAAGTGCCGCACCGGCGGACCCTCAAGGCGAGCACCCGTTGCTGCGACGGCTGTCCCGCGGCGCGCCTGCGAGCGCGGCGTGACCGGGGGAGCGACGGACCACCTCCGCACGCTCGGCACCGCCGTTCTCCGACTCCACTGACCAGCCGTCCCATCCACCCCCTCCTTTTGGGACGGCACCCCCGGCACGGCCGTGACGCTTGGGCGGGCGTCACGGCCGTGCCCCTTGCGCTGTGCCCGTCAGGACACCAGCTTCCCTTCCCCCTGGCCCCGTTCCCCGGCCCGTGCGTCGTCCGCCACGCCCCGCAGGACGACCCGCCAGATGTTGGTGAGCTGGGCCTCCGCGCTCTCGCCGCGGTCCCGGGCGCCGTTCGCGTTGCAGCGGATCTGGGCCTCCGCGCCGGTGATCAGGTGCACCACCAGCGCTCGTACCGCCTTCGGGTCGATGCCCTCGCGCAGGTCCTGCTCGGCCGCGCTGGCGAGCAGCCGATCGACGGTGGGCAGCCAGGCCGCCTGCCAGTCGGCCGACACGCTGCGGCGTTCTCGGGTGAGCCGGGCCGCCGCCCGCACGATCGCCTCTTTCTCCATCAGCCGGGCCAACTCCAGCGTGATCCCGACCAGTGTCCGCAGCGGCCGCCCCGGCTCGGTGTCCACCCGGTCCAGCGCCTCCTGGGTGATGGTCCCGCCGCGTACCTGGATCGCGTCGGCCAGATCGTCCTTCGCGGGGAAGTGGAAGGTCAGCGCGCCCACGGAGATGCCGGCCGCCTTGCTGACCCGGGACAGCGTCGTCAGGCCGTAGCCGTCGCGGTCGAAGAACTCGGCTGCCGCCTGCATCAGGGTCTCCCGCGTGCGCGCGGCCCGCTCCTGCTTCACCATGGTCCGTCTCCAGAACTCCACCGCCGGAGCGGCGGTACGCCGTCGCCGTCGCCGTTGCCGTTCCCCGTCCGCCCGTCCAACTCGGCGGCGGCCGGCGTTCCTTCCCGTCGCGCGGGGATGCCGGCAGGTCGGCCCGGTGTGGTTGCGGCAGCGAACAATCTACCTGTGGCGCCAGGCGCCCTGCTCGCGGCGACCGTTGGTCGAACAACTGTCTGTGAGCACGTATGTCCTTCGGCGACTCGGACGCTCAAGTAACCCGATCTCCCGCACTGGTTAGCTTCTGCACAACATCAACACCGCACCGGTACACGCTGTTTCGCCGTCTCCTCAACACCGCATGTCACCGGCCGACTTGGCAAAGGTGCTGATTACTACCACAATAACAAAGAGAACGTTCGTTATGGTTTTGGGGTCGTCAGGAAGGAACGCACCATGACCGAGCACTACGCGACCTCCGACCGCAGGCCGGTGCGGCCCGCCGGGTCGCCGACCGAGGGAGCCGAGGGCGTGACGGCCTTCGCGGAGACCCTCTTCGGGCATCTGCCGAGAGCCGACCAGCGACGCTGGGCCCGCCTCTATCTGCGGGGTCTGCTCACCGCCCCGGGCCGTAAGTCCGTCCGGCACCTGGCCGCCGCCGTCTGCGCCTCGCCCACGGCTTCCCAGTCGCTGCACCAGTTCCTCAACGCCAGCCCCTGGGACTGGGCGCCGGTCCGGAGCGAGCTGCTCGGCTGGACCGAACGGCGGACCACCGTGCGGGCGCTGAGCATCGGTACGGCGATCCTGCCCAAGCGCGGGGAGCACAGCTGCGGGGTGCACCGCCGCTTCGTGCCCGCGCTCGGCCGTACCGTGAACTGCCAGGTGGGCCTCGGTGTGTTCGTGTCCTCGGAGGACGGGGACATACCGGTGGACTGGCGCCTGCTGCTGCCCCGCCAGTGGGACGAGGACGAGCGGCTGCGTGAGCGGGCCCGGATCCCGCGGGGGGTGCGCAAGGTGCCCCTGTGGTCCCACGCCGTGTCGCTGATCGAGGACGTGGCGCCGTGGGGGGAGCGCCTGCCGGTCGTCGCCGAACTGGGCGACTGCCTGGAGGCGGGTCCGCTCGCGATCGTCCTGGACCGGCGCGGACATGACTTCGTCATCGCGGTGCCTCCGGATCTGCGGGTGCTGCCGGCCGACGGCGACCTCGGGCTCCCGGTGGCCGCCCGGCGGGGCGCGATGCCCTCCCGGGAGGCGGTGCCCGCCCTGGCCCTGCTGCACCGGCGGGGCCGCGCACCGCTGCCGGTCCACCAGCGCGGCACCGCCCGCCCCCGCTCCGGCGGGACCCGCTCCGACCGCGGCTCCGACCGGACCCGCTGGGCGCTGGCACGGCTCCCGGGCAGTCACCATGTCTTCCGCCTGTTCACCGAGGTCCACCCGGCCGAGGGTCCGTATCCACGGGTCTGGATCAGCAACCTCCTGGACCGGCCCACGGGTCACCTCCTGGATCTGGCGCGCCGCCACCACGGCACCGGCCTCGCGCTGGACCGCCTGGAACGGGACTTCGGAATGCTCGACTTCGAGGGCCGCTCCTATCCCGGCTGGCACCACCACATGACCCTGATCTCCGCCGCGTACGCCTACGGCCTCCTGTCCGGCGCGCGCGAGCGAACCCGCGAGGAAGCGCGCGAACGAACCCGCGAGGAAGCGCGCGAACGAACCCGCGAGGAAGCGCGCGAACGAACCCGCGAGCCGGTCTGAGAACCCCGCACCGCTCCGCCGTCCATGCCACTCGGCGCCTCGGCGCACCGCACACCCGCGCGCGTCCGCCCGGGCTCTCCTGTCCGGGCCCGTCCCTCTTTCGGCCCGTCCCTGGGAGTCAGTGAGTCGTATGGTCAACGTCCTCGTCGTCGACGAACACACCGCAGCAGCCGAGTCCACCGTGCACGACCTGCGCCTGCAGGGGTACGACGCGCGCAGCGTCGACACCGGAACCGCGGCGCTGAACCTCCACCCGGCCGCCGACCTCGTGCTGCTCCACCTCGAACTGCCCGACATCGACGGCCTGGAAGTCTGCCGGACCATCAGGTCCGTCAGCGACACTCCGATCATCTCCGTCACCGGCCGGGACACGGAACTGGACCGGGTGCTGGCGCTCCAGGCCGGCTCCGACGACTGCGTGGCCCGCTCCTGCGGCTCCCGCGAGATCATGGCCCGGATCCAGGCGGTGATGCGCCGCGCCCGCCCGCGCTCGGCCGGTGCGCGCACCCTGACGGTCGACGGGCTGCGCATAGACGGCGGTTCCCGCGTGGTCCAGGTGCGCGGCCGCACCGTCGAGGTGACGGCGAAGGAGTTCGACCTCCTCTACCTGCTCGCGTCCTGCCCGGCGACCGTGGTCTCCCGCCGGGAGATCATGACCAACATCTGGGAGAGTGACCGGGTGGCCTCGAGTCGCACCCTGGACACCCACGTCAGCAGCCTGCGGGCGAAGCTCGGCAGCGACTGGATCGTCACGGTGCGCGGCGTCGGGTACCGCATCGGCCGCGGCCGTCCGGACGATGCCGGGGCGGACCGGCCGCGCCCACTTCGGCAACTTCCCGAGGTCGCGCCAGAACCGCCGCGCGCGAGAAGTAACCGAACGGTAGCTATGTAATCTCGGTGATCGCCCCCAGCCCTCCCCCCTCCTTCCGTGCGCCGTCCCGCGCCCTCCGGTCGCGCCGTACACGCGCGGCGCCCCGCCGCCGCCCAACGCCCGGACCCGCAGGACGTACTGATCGCAAGGACTCTGATGACGGACATGACCACGGCGCCGGCGGCCGAGACGGACGCACAGCGCTCCGCCCGCTTCGAGCGGGACGCACTCGCCCTGCGCCTACCGCTGTATGCCCAGGCCATGCGGTTGACCCGGAACCCCGCGGACGCGGAGGACCTGGTGCAGGAGACGTACGCCCGGGCCTACCGGGGCTTCCAGCGGTTCCATCCCGGCACCAACCTCAGGGCCTGGCTCTTCCGGATCCTGATGAACACCTACCTCACTTCCTACCGCAAGAAGCAGACGGAACCACGCTGCACCCCCGCCTCCGACATCGACGACTGGCAGCTGGTCAGCGTCGCCTCGCACACCTCCCGCGGACTGCCGTCGGCCGAGGCGCAGTTCATGGACCTGGTCCCGGACCCGGAGGTCAGCCGCGCGCTGATGGCCATCCCGGACGGCTTCCGCGTCGTCGTCTACCTCGCCGACGTCGAGGGCCTGCCCTACGAGGAGATAGCCGACCTGGTCGGCATCCCCGCGGGCACGGTCAACTCCCGCCTCCACCGCGGCCGCAGACGTCTGCGCAGCCTTCTGGCAGCCCACCACGCCCTGACCACACGAGCCGGCCCGCCCCGACCGACGAAGGTATGACGCCCATGACGACCACGACACCCGCCGGCTCCGGTTCTCCTCCCCTCGCCGAGCCGCCCGGCAGGCTTCCGCTCTCCGCTCTGCTCGCCCTGGCGACAGCCGTCTTCATCACCAGCCTCACCGAGACGCTCCCGGCGGGCCTGCTGCCCTCGATGAGCGCCGGGCTCCACGTCAGCGAGTCGGCGACGGGCCAGACCGTGACCGTCTACGCGATCGGGACCGCCCTGACCGCCATCCCGCTGACCGCCGCCACCGCTTCCTGGCACCGCAAGCGTCTGCTCCTCACCGCCGTGGCGGGTTTCGCGGCGGCCAACACCGTCACCGCGCTCTCCTCCGACTACGTGCTGACGATGACCGCCCGCTTCATCGCCGGCGTGGCCGCCGGCCTCGCCTGGGCGCTCCTCGCCGGCTACGCCCGCCGCCTCGCCCCGCCGCACCTGCAGGGCAGGGCGCTCGCCATCGCCATGGCGGGCATCCCTCTCGCGCTCTCGCTCGGCGTCCCCGCCGGAACCCTCCTCGGCACCGCCCTCGGCTGGCGGACGGCGTTTCTGGCGATGACCGCCCTCACCGTCGTCCTGATCGCCTGGATCACCGCCGCGGTCCCCGACCACCCCGGCCAGAGAGGGAGCCGGGTCCCGATGGCACGCTCCCTCACCGTCCCCGGAGTCGCCCCGGTCCTCGTGGTCACCCTGCTCCTCGTCCTGGCCCACACCATCCTGTACGCCTACATCGCGACCCTCCTGGGTGACCTCGGCCGGGGAGACGACACGGATCTGGTGCTGCTGGTGTTCGGCGCCGCCTGCCTGGTGAGCATCTGGGTGGTCGGCGCGCACATCCATCGTCGGCTGCGGAGCCTGACCGTGGCGTCTGTGCTGCTCATCGCCGCGGGCGCCGGACTGTTCGCGGTGGACGCCGGCGACTTCGCGGTCGTCTGCGCGGCGGCCGTGCTGTGGGGCCTGGGCTGGGGCGGTGTCCCCACGCTGCTGCAGACCGCGGTGGGCAACGCGGGCGGCGACCAGGCGGACGGCGCGCAGGCGATGCTCGTGACCCTGTGGAACGTGGCGATGGCGGGCGGCGGCGTCGTGGGCGGCGTCCTGCTGGACACCCTCGGCGCGCCCTCCCTGCCCCGCGGCCTGCTCGTCCTGCTGGTCCCCGTCCTGGCGACGGTCGTGGTCGCCCGCACCCACGGCTTCCCGGCCCGGCACGCGGACGACTGAACGGTGCTCGCGGCTCGGACTCCGCGGCCCTGTACACCGGGCCGCGGAGTCCGACGTGCCGTGCCGCCGCGCTGTCGTGAGCTCAGGGCACGGACCTCACCGTGCCGTCCAGCCTCCGTCCACCGCCATCGCCGTGCCCGTGACGAAGGAGGACCGGTCGCTGCACAGCCAGACGGCCGCCTCGGCGATCTCCCTGGGCGCGGCCATGCGCCGCTGCATGGACCGGGCGATGAACGGCTCCGCCAACTCGGGCTGGTCTTCGAGCACTTCGTTCATGAGCTCGGTCCGGGTGGAGCCCACGATCAGCGAGTTGACCCGTACACCCCGCTGTCCGTACTCGTCCGCCGCCGCCCGGGTCAGGCCCACCACCGCGTGCTTGGCCGCGATGTAGGGGGAGACGGTACCGGTGGCCATCACGCCCGCGACGCTCGCGGTGTTCACGATGGATCCGCCGCCGTTCGACTCGAGCATGGCCGACACCTCGTACTTCAGGCAGTTCCAGACCCCGCGCAGATTGACGTCGATGATCTGGTCGAACACGTCGTCGGCCGTCTCGTGCAGCGGCGTTCCCGCCGTGGCCCACCCCGCGTTGTTGAACGCTCCGTCCAGACGGCCGTATGTGTCGACCGCGGTCCGCACACCCCGCCGTACGTCCTCGGGGCGCACGACGTCCCCCGGCACGGCGGTCGCCCGGCCGCCCGCGGCGACGATCTCCTTGGTCAGCACCTCCAGCATGTCGGCGCGGCGGGCCAGCAGCACCACCGCGGCACCCTCGGCCGCGAACAGCCGGGCGGCATCCGCCCCGATACCGCTCGACGCGCCGGTCACGAACACGACTTTTCCGTCCAGCATCCCTCGTACGTCCATTCCCCGTCCTTAGGCCACACCGCGAGTTCGCCGAGCCCCCCGCGGCGATGTGAGAAGTACAGGACCGTGTGCGACTTCCTGGTGCACCCGGAGCGGCTGGTCCGTCCTTCGAGCCCGCCCCCCGGGAACTCGTGTCAGGCCAGCGACTGTCCCCCGTCCACGGTCAGCACGGACCCTGTGACGTAGGGGTGGGCCATGACGAACAGCGCGGCCGCGGCCGTCTCCTCGGCCGTCCCGAACCGCCCGAGCGGAAGATGCCGGCCCGCCTCGGCGACGGCGGCGTCGGCCTGCGCGGGATCAGCCTGGGCCACCCCCAGACGGCGCCGCAGCGGCGGGGTGTCGACGACACCGGAGCGCACGGCGTTGACCCGCACCCGACGGGGCGCCAGTTCCACGGCGAGCGCACGCGCAAGCCCCTCGCAGGCCGCGCCCGAGGCGATCGCCGCGGCGGCCCCGGCGATCGGCCGCACGGTGTAGACACCGGACATGAACGTGATCGAGCCACCGGCGGGCAGCCGTCCGGCCGCCGCGCGGGCGGTCGCGTAGCCGCCCCAGAACCGTACGTCGAAGCTGTCCCGTACCCGGGAGGGCGCGGCGTCCGCCAGCGGCGCGCGGGTCGCCGCGCCCGCCGTGAGCAGCACGTGGTCCAGCGGCCCGGCCCGCTCGAAGACCTCGGCGAGCCTCACCTCGTCGGTCACGTCGGCCGCCATGACCCGAACCCGGGCCCCGTCGCCGAGCGACCCGGCGGCCTCCTTCAGCCGCGTCTCCTCCCGGGCGACGAGACACAGCCCCGCCCCGGCCTCGGACAGCAGCCGGGCAGCCGCCAGGCCGATGCCCGAACTGCCTCCGACGATCAGGACGTTGTGCCCGGCGAGCGCCGCGGGCAGCGGCGAGCGGATGGGAACGGGCGCACTCACACAGACCTCCGGGGCCAGGGCGACGCAGTTGTCCGGACGGGATGCTCTCGGTGCCTGTGGCGGTGGCCGGGACGGTTCCCGGCACGGATGCGCCGCCTCGTGCTCAGGTGGAGATGGCGGCCAGCGCGTCGGCGCGCCGGACGCTCACCTTGATCTGCCCCGCCACTTCGGCGACGGCCACTCCGGGGACCAGCAGTTCCCACATCGTCACGGTGCGCTGGGTCAGGTCGCTCCGCCGGTACAGCAGTTCGGAGTAGAGCTGCACTCCGGTGCAGGCGCCGACGAGGAATCCGGCCATGGTGCTGGGGGAGACGTGGTCGCGCAGCTCACCCCGCTCGTGGGCCACGAGCAGGCACTCCTCGAAGATCTTCTCCCACCCCTCGTACGAGGAGGTGTCGCGGAAGTCGAGTCCGGACTGTTCGACGGCGAGCCGGACGCCGGCCCGCAGTGCCACGTCGTTCTGGAGCTGGCGCGACCAGACGAGGGTGATGTCCACGGCCTGTTGCAGGCCCCGCGAGGTCAGATGAGGCAGGACGCTGTCTGGTTGGCTGTTCATGACCTCCCGGGCGATGGCCTCCTTGTTGGGGAAGTGGAAGTAGACCGCGCCCAGCGTGACCCTGGCGCGCTTCATGATCTCCCGCATGCTCGCCCCGTTGTATCCGCGCTCGTCGAACACCTCTGCCGCCGCACGGATGATCTCCTCCCGCGTCCTGATGGCGCGATCCTGCCTGGGCTCCGGCATCGAACTCCCGGCCTCTCTCGACAAACAAAAAGAACGCACGTTATGTTAACGCCCTCGGTCCTGCCCCACCAGAGTCCGATGCACTCGACCTGGCTGAAGTCACCGTTCCTGGAGAGCCTGATGACTCACACTGCCCAGCCGAGCCACGCCTTGTCCACCTCGTCGCACACCGTCGCGCAGGACGACGTCCACAAGAGAAAGCAGGTCGAAGTACTGCTGGCCCGTTGGGAGCGCACAGGGTCGGACACCTTCACCGTCACCGCGTCCTGGCCGTCGGACCACAGCTTCTACCAGACCGCGGACGGCCTCTACGACCCCCTGCTGTTCGTGGAGACGGTGCGGCAGAACGTTCCGCTGATCTCGCACGTCGGCTACGACGTTCCGCCCGGGAGCCATCTCATCTGGCAGACCCTCACCTGCGAGGTCAGTCCGTCGGCCATGCGGATCACCGGCACGGCCGCGACCATCGAACTGCGTATCTCCTGTTCCCAGGTGATCCGCCGCGGCTCCCGGATGGCGGCCCTGACCATGGACGTCGTCGCCCTGCGCGACGGACTGCTGCTCGGTACCGCCCGCGCCCGCTTCACCTGCAACCCGCCCGCCGTCTACCGGCGGCTGCGCGGCGCCCGCGGCGACCTGGAAAGCGTCCTGGCCACCGCGCTGCCCCCGGCCCCGCCGGTGGACGCGGAACTGGTCGACCGCGTACGGCAGACGGACGTCGTCCTGTCCGCCAGCGAGTTCCCGCACCGCTGGCTGTTACGCACCGACCCCACCCATCCGATCCTCTTCGACCACCCCGTCGACCACGCGCCGGGCATGCTGCTCCTCGAAGCGGCCCGCCAGGCGACGCACGCGCTGTCCCCCGCGGCGTATTCGGCACCGGTGCGACTGGACGCGACGTTCACGCGCTACGTCGAACTGGACCAGCCCTGCTGGATCGTCGCGGAGACCGACCTGCCCGATCTGACGGGCCGTCCTCGCGCCGTGGTCACCGCCCTGCAGGCCGGCGAGACCGCGTTCTCCTGTTCGGTGGCCACGCGGGCACCGGCCCTGTACAGGGCGGCGTGACCCCCGTCCCGGGCGCGGTCCCGCCACCTGGGGCCGTCCGCACCGGTCACGGACTCGGCACCGCCCGGCCCGCCTCCAGGGACCGCTCCGCCACCCTCGCCAGATGCTCCCCGAACACCGCCTCCGCCTCCGGCGTCAGCGTGCGCAGGGCCACCAGCGCGGTGATCGCCACGTCGCAGAGTTCGGACTGGACGTCGTCCCAGGTGTGGGTGGTGCCCTTGCGGGGGTTCTGGCCCGTCGCGCCGATGACCGCCTGGGCGACCTCGCCCACCTCTTCCGAGAGTTTCAGCATGCGCAGCAGGAGGCCCTCGCGGCCGGAGACGGGCCGGTCGGACTCCAGCCAGGTCCACAGGGCGTCGACGGTGGGCCAGAGGTCCGAAGAGCGGGGCTCAGGGTTCATGGACGCAGCCTGCCAGGCGCCGCCCGCTAGTCGAAGAGGGCCTCCTGCTCGCCCTCCTGCCGCCTGCGCAGCCGCTGCTCGCGCAGGCCGACGATCACCGCCGTGGCCGCCGCCGTCACGCCGAGCGCGGCCGGGACCATCCAGCCGCGGTCGAGGACATGGCCGAGGGCGTGGTCCAGGGAGAGGCGGCCGGGGCCGGTGACCGCGAGGCCGGTGGCGGCCAGGGCCAGGGTCGCCGCGTACTCGTAGCCGCCCTCCGCGTTGAAGAAGCCGTTCGGGGCGTGGACCGCGGACGCGCCCGCCATCGCCCCGGCCGCCGCCGCGCCCGCCGCCGGGGTGGCCAGGCCCAGCGCCAGCAGGGTGCCGCCGCCCGCCTCGGCGAGGCCCGCCGCCGTCGCGCTGGCCTTGCCGGGCGCGTAGCCGACGGACTCCATGAAGTGGCCGGTGCCCTCGATGCCGTGGCCGCCGAACCAGCCGAACAGCTTCTGCGCGCCGTGCGCGGCCAGTACGCCGCCGGTGCCCAGCCGGAGCAGCAGCAGGCCCAGATCACGTCGGTCGTAACAGGTCACGGTCACGGTCCCTCCAGGTTCGGAGTCCCACCGTCGCATCCGGTACACCGGGTCGGCTCCTCCTGGGCGCCGTTCGGGTGGCGGGGGCCGGAGCGCGGTGTGACGCTGCCCGTATGACGATCCAGACCGGAAAACTCACCGACCCGGCCGTCCGCGCCTTCGTCAACGCGGTCAACGGCGGCGACGAGCAGGCCCTCCAGACCATTCTCACCGACGACGCGACGATGGCGGACGACGGCTCCGACCGCGACCTCGCCCAGTGGATCGACCGGGAGATCTTCTCCTCCCGGGGACGCATGGACGTCGTCAACGAGTCGAACGGCGGCCACGACCTCGTCGTCAACTACCGCAACGACACCTACGGCGAGATGCGTACCAGATGGCACTTCGACGTCACCGACGACGGCCACATCTCGCGGTTCGAGACCGGGCAGGCGTGACGGCATGACGGCATGACCAAGGGCCGTTCACCCGGCAGCGGGTGAACGGCCCCGAAGAGAACACGAAGGCTCAGTAGCTCTGGGTGCCGGACTCGGCGTACGGCTGCTGCTGCCCGTACTGGCCCTGCTCGGTCAGCGTGATCCGGCCCTCCTTGATGGTGGCCAGGCGCGGGGCGCGGCGGGCGATGGAGGAGTCGTGGGTGACCATGATGAAGGTCAGCCCGTACTCGTGCCACAGGCCCTCCAGCAGGCCCATGATGTCGTCGCGGGTGCCCTCGTCGAGGTTGCCCGTGGGCTCGTCGGCCAGCAGCACCTTCGGCTTCTTCACCAGCGCGCGGGCGATGGCGACACGCTGCTGCTGGCCGCCGGAGAGCTCGGACGGGGCGTGGCCGAGGCGCTCGCCCAGGCCCACCGAACGCAGGGCCTCCGCGGCCCGCTCGCGCCGCTCGGCCGGCTTCACGCCGAGCGGGACCAGGGCCGTCTCGACGTTCTCCTGCGCGGTCAGCGTCGGGATGAGGTTGAAGGACTGGAAGATGATGCCGATCTTTTCGGCGCGCATCCGGGTGAGCTTCGCCTCGCTGATCCGCGCGAGGTCGACGCCGTCCAGCTCGACGCTGCCCTCGGTCGGCCGGTCCAGGCCGCCGATCATCTGCAGCAGGGTCGACTTGCCGCCGCCCGTCGGGCCCTGGATGACGAGCTGGTCGCCGTCCTCGATGGTGAGGTCGACGCCGCGCAGTGCCTCGATGGTCTCCTTGCCCCGCTTGTAGCGCTTGGTGACGCCGGTCAGTCTGTACATGGGTACTCCGTAGCTCCGTAGCCGCGTAGAAGAAGAACGAGGGGGGTCACGAGTTACGACACGCTGCGCAGCGCGTCCGCCGGGCGCATCCGGGAGGCCCGCCAGCCGCCCATCGCGCCGGCGATCAGACCGCCGGTCACGGCCAGGCCGACCGCGAGGGCGATGGTCGTGACGGAGACGGGGGCCGAGAGCGCGATCTCCATCGTGTTGGAGGCCGTCTGCCCGCCCGGGCCGCCGCCACCGCCGGGGCCGCCGCCCATGCCGCCGCCACCGCCGCCGGTGTTGCCCAGCTCGGCCGTCAGCTTGGGGCTGACCGCGGTCACCGCGTACGCGGCGGCCAGGCCCAGGCCGATGCCGAGGGCACCGCCGAGCAGACCGTTGACCATGGACTCGCCGACGACCTGCCGGGTCACCCGGCGGCTCGGCCAGCCCAGCGCCTTCAGGGTGCCGAACTCACGCACCCGGCGGGACACGGCCGAGGAGGTGAGCAGCGCGGCCACCAGGAACGCGGCGGCGAGAACGGCGATGGACAGCCACTTGCCGACGCTGGTCGCCAGGTTGGAGGCGGTGGACAGGGAGCCGGAGACGGTCTCGGCCAGATCGGCGGAGGTCGTCACCGTCGTACCGGAGATGTTCTTCTGGATCGCCGCCTTGACGGAGTCGATCTGCTGGGAGTCGGTCGCCTTGACGTAGATCGTGGTGACCTGGTTCTTGGCGTCGCCGAGGGTCTGCGCCTGCTTCAGCGGCAGGTAGACGTCCGTGGTGGACTCGCTGCTCTCGGGCGTCGCGATACCGATGACCTTGTACTTGGTGCCGGAGATCTTCAGGGTCGAGCCGACCTTGTACTTGTTCTCCTTGGCGTACGACTTGCTGACGACCGCCACCTTCGCATCGGTCTGCGCCGACGTGAACGTCTTGCCCGAGGTGATCTTCGAGCCGGCCAGCGGGCCGAGGTCCTGGTCGGTGACGTCGACACCGGCGACCGAGTACGAGTTCACGTCGAAGGAGGCACCGCCGCCCTGCACCTGCGGGGCCGCGGTGGAACCGCTGCCCTGGCCGCCGCCGGGACCGCCGCCCTGGTTGCCGCTGCTGCTGCCGCTTCCGCTGCTGCTCTGCGCCTGGCCCTGGGTGAAGGAGCCGTTGACCTTGGTGACGTTCAGGGTGAGCGCGCCGACCGCGGACGCCACGCCCTTCTGTTCCGTGACCTCGGTGACCAGCGAGGACTTCAGGACCTGACCGCCCTGGGTCGTCACCCGGTCGGAGCTCTGCTCGGTGTCGTCGTCGTTCGACGACGCGTCGAAGTCGAATCTGGGGCCGCCGGAGGCGTTCCCCGTGGGCGCCGTGCGCGCCTTGGTGACCGTCATGTCGGTGCCGAGACCGTACAGCGACTGCAGGACCTTGTCCTGAGCCTGTGTCATGCCCGCCGACACCGAGTTCACGGTGATGACCAGAGCGATACCGAGCGCCAGACCCAGTGCGATGACCAGGGCCGCCTTCTTGCGCCGGCCCAGCTCGCGCTTGAGATAGATGCCAAACATCCCGTTCCTCGAAGGTTCTTGGCGCCCGCTGTGGGCGCGGCATCAAGCTAGGGAGGAACCTTTGACTCGAACTGAGTAAAGGATGTGCGAGGACTGAGAATGCGGGCCGAATCCGGGCCTCCGGATCAGAATTCCGTCAGACAGCTGATTCCTAAGCCGCGGAGGGCGTTCTCCCAGGTGGAGCGGGTTGGATGCGCGTTTGGACGCACACAGGACAGCCTTGTACCGTCCCGCCGTGCACGCTTTTCCGCGCCTTTCCCGGCGCTCCCTTCTCGCGCTCGCCGCGACCGCCCCTCTCGGCATTCCGGAGGCCGCCGCCGGCACGGTCGTCGGCGGCTCGCGGCTCGCTCGTGACGGAGTCCAGACGACCGTCACCGCCGGGCTGCCGAAGAAGCTCACCGCCCGGGCCTGGCTGCTCGCCGACCACGACAGCGGCGAGGTGCTCGCCGCCTACCGCGCGCACCGCCGCCTCGCGCCCGCCTCCACCCTGAAGATGCTGTTCGCGGACACCCTGCTGGGGAGGTTCGAGCGCACCGAGCGCTACCGGGTGACCGACGCGGACCTGGCCACCATCCCGTCCGGCTCCAGCCTCGCCGGCCTCAGGCCCGGCGTCACCTACACCGTCGAACAGCTGTGGCAGGGCGTGTTCCTGCGCTCCGGGAACGACGCCGTGCACGTCCTCGCCCTCATGAACGGCGGCGTCGCGAAGACCGTCGCCGAGATGCGGGCCAAGGCGGCCGACCTCCAGGCCCTCGACACGCATGTGGTCAGCCCCGACGGCTACGACCACACCGGCCAGTTCTCCACCGCCTACGACCTCACCCTCTTCGCCCGCCACGGCCTCGAGGACGCCGGCTTCCGCGCCTACTGCGCCACCAAGGCCGCCGACTTTCCGGCGGGCGGGCGCCGGACCTTCCGGATCGAGAACACCGACCGGCTGTTGTCGGGGACGTACGGGGTGACGCCGTACCAGGGGATGATCGGCGTGAAGAACGGCTACACCAGCCACGCCGGCAACACCTTCACCGGCGCCGCCACCCGCGACGGCCGCACCCTCCTGGTCACGGTCCTGCACCCGGACAGCGGCCACAACGCCGTCTACGAGGAAACGGCGGCACTGCTCGACTGGGGCTTCGGGAAGGGGAGTTCGGCGGGGCCGGTGGGGGTGCTGGCAGACCCGCTGAGCGAGGGCGGCGCTAAGGTCACCCCACATCCCGGCCCCCAGGCCGCGAAGCCGCACAAGGATTCGGGCGACGGCTGGGGCGTGACGGCGGCCGCGGCAGTGACGCTGCTGACGGCCGGGGTGTACGCCGTCCGCAGAAGGCGCTCCAAAGGGGCGCGGGGAACCGAGCGACCAGCCACAACGGACCCGCACCCCTGAGACCACGGCAGCCGTCCCACGACCCCGGTGCTTTCCTCGCGGTCCCGGCGAGGTCCACCCCCACCCGGTGTCGTGGGACGACTGCCCTTCCCCCCTCGATGTGGTCCAAGGAGCGGAGCGTCAGTGCTCCAAGTGTGAAGCTCTTGTGTAGGAGAGTCGAGCATAAGTCCGCGACCGGCCGTAACGGCACGGACGGTCGCATTCCGTTTGTGTACGTTGTGTCAGCCCCGCCCCACGTACGGCATCGCGGTCGCCAGCACCGTCGCGAACTGCACGTTCGCCCCCAGCGGGAGCTCCGCCATGTGCCGCACGGTCCGCGCCACATCCGCGACGTCCATCACCGGCTCCGGCGTGACCTCCCCGTTGGCCTGCAACACGCCCGTCCGCATCCGCTCCGTCATGTCCGTCGCCGCGTTGCCGATGTCGATCTGCCCGACAGCGATGCCGTACGCCCGCCCGTCCAGGGAGAGGGACTTGGTCAGGCCGGTGAGGGCGTGCTTGGTCGCGGTGTACGGCGCCGAGAGCGGGCGGGGTGTGTGCGCCGAGATCGAGCCGTTGTTGACGATCCGTCCGCCCCGCGGGTCCTGCTCCTTCATCAGCCGGAACGCCGCCTGCGCGCACAGGAACGCGCCGTTGAGATTGGTGTCCACCACATGCCGCCAGGCGTCGTAGGGGAGTTCCTCGAACGGCACCCCGCCGGGCCCGGAGGTCCCCGCGTTGTTGAACAGCAGATCCAGCCGCCCGAACCGCTCGCGCACGGCGGCGAAGAGGGCCGTCACCTCCTCCGGCCGTGAGACGTCCGTCCGTACGACGAGACACTCGCCCTCGGGTGACAGTGCCGCCGTCTCCTCCAGGGTCTCCGCGCGCCGGCCCGCCAGCGCCACCGACCAGCCCGTACGCAGCAGTTCCAGGGCGACGGCCCGTCCGATACCGGACCCGGCGCCGGTGACGACCGCGGTCTTCTTCTGCTCGGCAGTTCGCTTCGCATTCATGGGCCCGCAGCGTAGGGCAGGCGGCCGGAAGTCGCCGTCCGGCATGCGGAAGCCCTTCGTCCGCCATCTGACTGTTGTGTACGCGACAACACCCCGATGCCCCCGGGCCGTCCCCGGCCACTCCAATGCCTCCTGCCACCACTTTTCAGGGGAGGACCGGAATGACACCCGCCGCACACCAGTCCCAGCACGCCCCCGAACTCCGCGAGGCCGCCCGGCACTTCGGACGCCGCCGCTTTCTGACCGTCACCGGCGCCGCCGCCGCGCTCGCCTTCGCCGTGAACCTCCCGGCCGCCGGCACCGCGGCCGCCGCCGAACTCGACCCCGCCCGTATCCCCGACGACCCCTTCACCCTCGGCGTGGCCTCCGGCGACCCGCTGCCCGGCTCCGTACTGCTGTGGACCCGCCTCGCCCCGGCCCCCTACCAGCCCGACGGCGGACTGCCCGCCGAACGCGTCACCGTCCACTGGGAACTCGCCCACGACGAGAACTTCCGCCGGATCGTCCGGCGCGGCACCGCCACCGCGCACCCCGAGTTCGACCACACCGTCCATGTCGAGGTCGGCCACCTCGCCGCCGACCGCGTCCTCCACTACCGCTTCCGCGCCGGCGCCTGGACCAGCCCCACCGGCCGCACCCGCACCGCGCCCGCCCCGCACGCCCGCGCGGCCGGACTCACCCTCGCCGCCGTCTCCTGCCAGGCGTACGCCGACGGCTACTACACCCCCTACCACCACCTCGCGCAGGACGACGTCGACGTCGTCTTCCACCTCGGGGACTACCTCTACGAGTACCCGATCAACTCCGTCGGCAACGACCGCAAGTACACCGACCGCGTCCTCCCCGACCTCTTCAACCGCGAGACGCTGACCCTGGAGGACTACCGGCTGCGCTACGCCCTCTACAAGTCCGACCCCGACCTGATGGCCGCGCACGCCGCGCACCCCTTCGTCGTCACCTGGGACGACCACGAGACCGAGAACAACTACGCCGACGACACCCCTGAGAACAATGTTCCGCCCGAGGAGTTCCTGCTGCGCCGCGCCGCCGCCTACCGCGCCTACTGGGAGAACCAGCCGCTGCGCCGCACCCAGCTCCCCACCGGGCCCGACATGCGCCTCTACCGCCGCCTGCACTGGGGCGACCTCGCCCAGTTCGACGTCCTCGACACCCGGCAGTACCGCTCCGACCAGGCGTACGGCGACGGCGCGCAACTGCCCGGACCCGACATCGACGACCCGGCGCGCACCATGACCGGCGCGACGCAGGAACGGTGGCTGCTCGACGGCTGGCGCAGGTCACGCGCGCTGTGGAACGTCATTCCGCAGCAGGTCACCTTCTCGCAGCGGAAACTGGACCTGAACCCGGTCGCCAAGCTGTCCATGGACTCCTGGGACGGCTACCGCGCCTCCCGCCGCCGGATCCTCGACGGCGCGAAGGCCGCCGGCGTCGAGAACCTGATGGTCCTCACCGGTGACGTCCACGTCGGCTACGGCCTCGACATCAAGGACGACTTCGACGACCCGGCCTCCCGGACCCTCGGCACCGAGATCATCGCCACGTCGATCGCGAGCGGACGCGACGGCGCGGAACGCCCCGCGAACTGGAACACCTACATGACCGCCAACCCGCACATGAAGTTCTACAACGGGCGGCGCGGCTACGTCACCGTCGCCCTCGGCCGCGACCTCGCCCGCGCCGACTTCAGGACCGTCCCCTACGTCACCACCCAGGGCGCCCCCGTCGGCACGGCCGCGTCCTTCGTCACACAGGTCGGCGACCAGGGCCTCCAGCCCGTCTAGCCCTCGGTGTCCGGCGGCCAGGGGTCGCCCCAGGCCGCGTCCCGGGCGGCCCTGTACAGCTCGCCGTGCCGCTTCGTCACCGTCGTACGGTCCAGCCGCTCCTCGGCCTCGCACAGGTCGAGGAGCACCTGGCCCTTGCGGATCTGCGGCCGGCGCACCACCCGGGAGGGCACGGGGGAGACCGGGAAGCGGGCGGCGGCGACGTACGCGAACTTCTCGTCCTCGTACGGCAGCGAGCCGCCCTTGACCTGCCGGTGCAGGGAGGAGCGGCTGACCCGCGCCGAGAAGTGGCACCAGTCCGTGCCGGGCACGATCGGGCAGCCGGCGCTGTGCGGACAGGGCGCGGCGACCCGGAATCCGGCGGCGACCAGCCGGTCCCGGGCCTCCATCACCCGGGCGTAGCCGTCGGGCGTGCCCGCCTCCACGATCACCACCGCCTGCCCGGCCGACGCGGCGGCGTCCACAAGGGCGGCACGGTCGGCGGCGGCGAGTTCGTTCAGGACGTAGGAGACCGTGACCAGGTCCGCGCTCTCCAGCGACAGGGACGGGCCGATACGGGCGCGCTGCCAGCGGGCCTCCCGCAGCGCCGGGTTGGCGGCGGCCAGCTCCCGGCCGAGGGCCAGGGCCGGCTCCGCCCAGTCCAGGACCGTCACCGGACGCGTCCCGTCCCAGGTCGCGCTCACCGCCCAGGTCGCCGCGCCCGTCCCGCCGCCCACGTCCGTGTGACTGCCGGGCGTCCAGTCCGCCGCCGCGTCCGCGAACGCCTCCAGGGCCGAGCACACCGCCCCGAACGTGGCCGGCATCCGGTACGCGGCGTAGGCGGCGACGTCCGCCCGGTCGCGCAGGATCGGCGCGTCGGTCGGCGTCGCCCCCCGGTAGTTGGCGATGAGCCGCGCCACGGCCTGCGCGGCCTGCCTGGGCGGAAGGCCGTCGAGGAGATCCCCGAGGGCGGCACGCAGGGTCTCGGCGGGGGATACGGAGACGTTCACAAGAAGATTTTCGCAGGTCTACCCGGAACAGCTCTCACCGCACGGCTGCCTTCAGACGCGACCCCGCCTGCGCCCTCGGCGTACTGTCCGGCGGCCTGCGCACGGGATGCACCGTATTCGCCAGGAGCACCACGAACGTGTCCGTCGCCGGGTCCAGGACCAGGGACGTGCCCGTGAACCCCGTATGCCCGGCCGCGCCCCGCCCCGCCAGCTCGCCCATGAACCACGGCTGGTCGACGACGAAGCCGAGCCCCGGCGGGGCGAGGAGGAGTTCCACGAAGTCGGGGCCGAGGATGCGGGCGGGCCCGTAGGAACCGCCCGAGAGCAGGGTGCGGCAGAACACCGCCAGGTCGCGGCCGGTGGAGAACAGGCCCGCGTGACCGGCCACCCCGCCCAGCGCCCACGCGTTCTCGTCGTGCACCACGCCCCGCAGCATCCCCCGGTCCGCCTTGGCCCACGGCCGTCGCTGGTCCTCGGTGGCCGCCGCGCCGGGACAGGGGCCGAATCCGGTGGACGTCATCCCCAGCGGCCGGGTGATCCCCTCCCGCACCAGCGCGTCGAGGGTGCGGCCGGTCAGCCGCTCGAGCAGGTGCTGGAGGAGGATCATGTTCAGGTCGGAGTACAGGTACTCGCCCGGCTCGCCCACCGGTGCCTCCGCGCGCAGCAGCTCCAGGCGCTCCGTGCCGTCCGCGCAGTCGTACAGCGGCAGTTCGGGGCGGAGCCCGGAGGTGTGGGTGAGGAGTCGGCGGACGGTGACGCCGTGGGCGGCCGCCGCCCGGAAGTCCGGCAGATACGCGCCGACCCGGGCGTCGATGCCGAGCGTGCCCCGCTCGATCTGCTGCACCGCAGCGACCGACGTGAACAGCTTGGTGAGGGAGGCCAGGTCGAAGGGCGTGCCGACGGTCATGGGGACGCGCTCGGACACCGGCAGCCCCACGCCGGCGTCGACCTCCGGGTCGTAGGCCGCGTACCGGACCGCCCAGCCCGCCGCCTCCTGCACGGCGATCACCGGGCCGCGCCCGGCGACGACCACGGCGCCCGCCGCCCACGGCCGGTCACCCGTCGTCAGGTCGATGACATCGCGCGCGAGGAGGCGCGTTTCCACGGGGTCGAGCCCGGCCCGTTCCGGGGTGTCGACGCGCAGTCTCGGTGCGCTGCTCAGCTCTCGGCTCCTTCCGCCCCCGACTGTTTCCAGGGACGGCACATTCCCACGAAGCAGGCCAGCGCCACCACCGAAGCCGCCAGTTGGACGACGGCCATCGGGACGGCGGTGTGCTCACCGGCGATCCCGACGAGCGGCGAGGCGACCGCGCCGATGAGGAACGAGGAGGTGCCCAGGAGCGCGGAGGCGGAACCGGCGGAGTGCCGTACCCGCAGCAGGGCGAGGGTCTGGGCGTTGGGCATGGTGACGCCCATCGCGGACATCAGCACGAACAGCGCCGCCGCCACCGGGGCGAGCCCCACCTCGCCGAACACGCCCGACGCCATCAGCAGCAGCGCCGCGGAGGCCACGATGACCACACACAGACCCACCGCCAGCACCTTGTCCAGGCTGACCCGGCCCACCAGCACCTTGCCGTTGATCTGCCCCACCAGCACGAGACCGACCGAGTTCACGCCGAACAGCAGACCGAACGTCTGCGGGGACGCGCCGTAGATCTCCTGGACCACGAACGGCGAGGCCGCGATGTACGCGAACAGCGCCGCGAAGATGAAACCGCCGGTCAGCATGTACCCGGTGAAGGAGGAGTCGGCCAGCAGCCGGCGCATCGAGCGCAGCGCCTCGCCCACCCCGCCCCCGTGCCGGTCGGCGGGGTCGAGGGTCTCCGGGAGCCGCGCCCACACCAGCCCGAACAGCGCCGCGCCCACCACCGTCAGCAGCACGAACACACCCCGCCAGTCCGTGCCCCGCAGGATCTGCGCGCCGATCAGCGGTGCCACCACCGGGGCCACTCCGGAGATCAGCATCAGGGTGGAGAAGAACCGGGCCATCGCCACACCGTCGTACAGATCGCGTACGACGGCCCGCGCGATCACGATCCCGGCCGCGCCCGCGAGCCCCTGGGCCAGCCGGAACGCGATCAGCGCCTGCACGGTCGGGGCGAGCGCGCACAGGACCGTCGCCACGACGTACACCGCGAGACCGGCGAGCAGCGGCCGCCGCCGCCCCCACCGGTCGCTCATCGGCCCGACCACCAGCTGCCCCAGCGCCATCCCGGCCAGACAGGCGGTCAGCGTCAGCTGGACGGTCGCGGCGGGCGCGTGCAGCGCGTCGGTGACCTCCGGCAGCGCCGGGAGGTACATGTCCATGGAGAGCGGGGGAGTGGCGGTCAGCCCGCCCAGCACGAGGGTGACGAGCAGCCCGGCCCGGCGCTGCGCGCGCAGAGGCGCTGCAACGACCGTCGCCTCCGACACCTTCGGCACCTTGGGTATCGCCCCGCCCTCGGGCATCCGGCCGCCCCTCCCTCTCCGACGTCTTCGCCACCTATGCTCTCAGCTCGGACGGACCGCTGGTACGGCACGAGAGACGGGCAGGGTATGACGACGGACACGGTGCGGTGGGGAATCCTGGCGACCGGCGGGATCGCCGCCGCGTTCACGGCGGACCTGATCGACCTGCCGGACGCGGAGGTCGTCGCGGTCGCCTCGCGCACCGAGGCCTCGGCGAAGGCGTTCGCCGACCGCTTCGGCATACCCCGGGCCTACGGCGACTGGGCCGCGCTCGCCGCCGACGAGGACCTCGACGTCGTCTACGTCGCCACCCCGCACGCCGCGCACCGCGCCGCCGCCGGACTCTGCCTGGAGGCAGGCCGGAACGTCCTCTGCGAGAAGGCGTTCACGCTGAACGTGCGCGAGGCCGAGGAACTGGTCGCGCTCGCCCGGGAGCACGACCGCTTCCTCATGGAAGCCATGTGGATGTACTGCAACCCGGTCATCCGCCGCCTCAAGGCCCTCGTCGACGACGGCGCGATCGGCGAGGTGCGCACCGTGCAGGCCGACTTCGGCCTCGAAGGCCCCTTCCCGCCCTCGCACCGGCTGCGCGACCCCGCCCAGGGCGGCGGCGCCCTGCTCGACCTGGGCGTCTACCCCGTCTCCTTCGCTCACCTCCTGCTCGGCGAACCGTCGGGCATCTCCGCCCAAGCGGTCATCTCCCCCGAGGGCGTCGACCTCCAGACCGTCCTCGCGCTGTCCTGGGACTCCGGGGCGCTGGCCGCCCTGCACTGCTCCGTCACCGGCGGCACCGGCACCACCGCCTCCGTCACCGGCTCGCGCGGCCGGATCGACATCCCGTCCGGCTTCTTCCACCCCGACCGGCTGGTCCTGCACCGGGCCGGACGCGACCCCGAGGAGTTCACCGCCGACCCGGCCGACGGGCCCCGCAACACCTTCCGGCACGAGGCCCGCGAGGTCATGCGCGCGCTGCGGGCCGGCGAGACCGAGTCCCGCCTGGTGCCGCTCGACGGCACCCTCGCGGTGATGCGGACCATGGACGCCGTACGGGAGCGGATCGGGGTGCGGTACCCGGGCGAGTAGCCGGACCGGTCCTTGGCGAGACGGGGCGTCTCCTCCGCTTGGTACCGTCGAACCATGGTCACCCAGCCCGCCAGACCCGCCCCGGACACCACCCGGCGCAGCGAGAGGTCCCGCCGCGCGATCTACGCCGCCGCCCTCGCCCTCATCTCCGAGGTCGGCTACCCGAAGACCACCATCGAGGGAATCGCCGCCCGCGCGGGCGTCGGCAAGCAGACCATCTACCGCTGGTGGGGGTCGAAGGCCGACGTCCTCCTCGAGGCGTTCCTCGACCTCAGCGCACAGGCGGCGGAGGAAGCCGGGGCGTCGGAGCAGGAGCCGTACGCCATCCCGGACACCGGCGACCTCGCCGCCGACATCAAGGCCGTGCTGCGGGCCACCGTCGACCAGCTCACCGACCCCCGCTTCGAGGCCCCCGCCCGCGCCCTGGCCGCCGAGGGCGTGGTCAACGAACAGGTCGGCCGCGAGTACATGGCCAACCTCATGGAACCGAGCATCCAGCTCTACGTCGACCGGCTGCGCTCCGCCCAGGAGGCCGGCCAGGTCCGCCCGGGCATCGACCCGCGGATCGCCCTGGAGTTCTTCATCTCCCCGCTCGCCCAGCGCTGGCTGCAGTACACGGGCCCCATCACATACGACTACACGGACACCCTCGTCGACTACGCGCTGTACGGCCTCGCCCCCCGCTGAGCCCTACCCTTTGCCCCCATTGGGGGCCGAGCACCCCCGATGCGCAGGATGATGGGACCATGAGGCATGCTGTCCGCACGACGGCGAGGGCGAGGCGATAGATGAGCGCGGAGTACGGCGGCCCGAACGGCCTGCGGGCGAGGCTCACCCAGTGGCTGCGCGGAGGCGGTGGGACGGAAGCCGCCGACGACGGCGGCCGGGAGGCCCTGCTGCTCGCCGCCGCCGGGGCGGGACTGCCCCTCGCGCCCGCCGCGTACCCGACCGCCAACTACCGCTGCTCCTGCGACCGGGTCGGCTGTCCGACCCCCGCCCGGCACCCGGTGTCGTTCGCCTGGCAGACGCAGTCCACCACCGACCGCGCCCAGATCGAGCGCTGGGCCCGCCACCAGCCGCAGGCCAACTTCATCACCGCGACCGGCATGACCCACGACGTCCTCGACGTACCGCTGGAAGCCGGCCGCGAGGCCCTGGACCGCCTCCTCGATGCCGGGATCGAGGTCGGCCCGGTAGCCGAGAGCGACGACGGCCGCATGCTGTTCTTCACCCTCACCCGGGGCACCCCCGAGGACGAGGACGAGTGGTGGCCCTGCGAACTGGACTGCCACCCCGAAACAATGGACGAACACCCGGGCCTGCGCTGGCACTGCCGGGGTTCGTATGTCCTGGTACCCCCGGCCCGCCTCCCCGGCGACGACAACCGGTCCGTCCACTGGCTGAGGGGCCCGGAACACCCCCTCCCGGACCCCCTCACCGTCCTGGAAACCCTGACGGACGCCTGCGCCCGGTACGCGGGCCAGCAGGACCACGCAAGTACCGGGTACTTCTAGGCCTTGTCCCAGACGGCCTATTCCCCCTTGGCCCCGGTCAACCCCTCCAGCCGGCTGAGCAACGAGACCTTCGCCCCCTGCCCCGGGTCAACGGCAACCGCGTTCGCGACGAACTCCATCGTCAGCGACTGCTTGATCTCCCCCGAAGTCAACGCCCGCACACTCTTGTTGGGCGCCGGCACGGCCGCCCCCGCCGCGGCGGTCTGCTTCACATAGTGGTGCGTGGTGAAGAACACCACCGCCCCACCGTCCGCCGTACGCAACCCCAACGGCGCGAAGTCCCCGCTCGTCAGCGGCTCGTCGACGAACTGCTGCACCAACCCCGGCTTCTCGGCGTTCTGTTCACGCGTGGCACGCAACGCGCTGGTGTACGTCCCGTCCGCGAACGTGCCCCCGCCGCCCTTGAGATAGCCGACGTACCCCTTGCTCAGGTCCTGGGGCGCGACGGCGAGTCCGGCCGCGTCGTCCGGCACGGCCTCCGCCCAGCCGTCCTTGTCCTTGGCGAACTCCGGCAGCGCGCCCGGCGCGACCAGCGTGAGATACGCCGCCTGCCAGGGCTCGGAGAGGTCGTTGCGGGTGAACGCCAGCACCCACCGGCTGCTGCCGCCCTTGTTCGCCTTGGCGTCGGCGACGAACCAGCGGGGCCAGCCCGCCTTCTTGGTGATGGTGTAGTTCACGTCCGACAGCACCAGCGGGGTGTGGTCCGGGTTGCCCGCGGGGCTGTTGATGTGTCCGGCCTTCAGCCGCGCGCCGTCGATGACCGCGAGCGCGCCGGTGGTGTACGGGGCGTCGAGTGAACTGTTGTACGCCTTGTCGGCCTTGTTGTACGCGGTGGTGAACTGCCGCACCGCCTTCGCGGCCTCGGCGCGGGTCGCGGCGGGGAGCACCTCGCGCTCCCCGTGGACCACCATGCAGCCGCTCGCCGTCAACGACAGAGCGGTCGCCGAGGCCGCCAGCAGCACACCACGATCAAGCCTGCGGAGCCTTCGCGTCATCAGGTGCCTTCACCTTCCCCTTCCCGGAGGCGAACCCTACCGGGGCGAGGAACAGGGCGAGCGTCGGGACCAGGTACAGCAGCCACACCGTGACCTGGAGGACGGTCGGGTCGGGCTGGAAGTTGAACACGCCCTTCAGCAGCGTGCCGTACCAGCTGTCGGGCGGGATGGTGTCGCTGATGTCGAAGGACTTGGTGTTCAGGCCGGGCAGCCAGTCGGCCTCCTGGAGGTCGTGGAAGCCGTACGCCAGCACGCCCGCGGCCACGACGACGAGCATGCCGCCGGTCCAGGTGAAGAACTTCGCGAGGTTGATGCGCAGTGCGCCCCGGTAGAACAGCCAGCCCAGCAGCACGGCCGTAGCGAGGCCCAGGGCCACGCCGATCAGCGGGCGCGGGGTGCCGTCACCGGCCGCGTGGACGGACGCCCACACGAACAGGGCGGTCTCCAGGCCCTCCCGGCCGACGGCGAGGAACGCGGTGGCGACCAGCGCGCCGGTGCCCATGGCGAGGGCGGCGTCGAGCCTGCCGTGCAGCTCGGCCCTGAGGTGCCGGGCGGTGCGCCGCATCCAGAACACCATCCACGTGACCAGCCCGACCGCGAGGATCGACAACGACCCGCCGAGGGCCTCCTGCGCCTGGAACGTCAGTTCCTGGGAGCCGAATTCGAGGACGCAGCCGAAGCCGAGGGCGAGCAGCACCGCGACGGCGATACCCGTCCACACCGGCTTCAGGGCGTCCCGGCGTTCGGTCTTGACGAGGTAGGCGATGAGGATGCAGACGACGAGGGAGGCCTCCAGGCCCTCGCGCAGTCCGATCAGGTAGTTGGAGAACACGGGCTACGCCTCCTTGGAGAACAGCGTGCGGCCCCACCAGTCGTCCTTGTCGCGGACGCCCGGCGGCACGGCGAAGAGGGCCGAACCCACGTGCTGGATGTACTCGTTGAGCGCGTCGGTCGCGAGATGGCGCTGGATGCGGACGAACCCCTCGCGGACGTCGCGCTGGTAGGCGAGGAAGAACAGGCCCGCCTCCAGCCGGCCGAGGCCGTCGGTGCCGTCGGTGAAGGAGTAGCCGCGGCGCAGGATGGTCGCCCCGCCGTTGGAGTCGGGGTGCGCGAGCCGGACGTGCGCGTCGGGCTTCATCGCCTTCAGGAACGGCGCGTCGTGCTCCTTGGCCTTGCCGACGGGGGCGCCCTCGCCCTTGTCGCGGCCGAAGATGTCCTCCTGCTCCTGGAGGGAGGTGCGGTCCCAGGGCTCGATGTGCATGCGGATCCGGCGGGCGACGAGATACGACCCGCCCACCATCCACTCGGGGCCGTCCTTCTGGCCGACCCACACGAACTTCTTCAGCCGGTCGGTCTCGGTGCCCGCGATGTTGCGGGTGCCGTCCTTGAACCCCATGAGATTGCGCGGCGTCTGCGCGTCGGGAGTCGTCGACGAGGTCTTCCCGAACCCGAGCTGCGACCAGCGGATCACCACCTTCCCGAAGCCGATCCGGGCGAGGTTGCGGATGGCGTGCACGGCGACCTGCGGATCGTCCGCGCACGCCTGGACGCACAGGTCACCGCCCGAGCGGGCCGCGTCGAGCGCCTCCCCGGCGAACTTCGGCAGGTCGATCAGCGCCTCGGGACGCTCGCCGTCGAGCCCGAACTTCCCGAACAGGGACGGCCCGAAGCCGACCGTGAGCGTCAGCCGGGACGGCTTGAGCCCCAGCGCCTCGCCGGTGTCGTCCGGCGGCGCCTCGGCGAGGCCGCCGTACGCCCCGTCCCCGACGGCCTTCCCGGCCGTCATCCGCCGCGCCGCCGCCGTCCAGTCCTTCAGCAGCTGGACGAACTCGGCGCGGTCGTCGGTGGTCACGTCGAACGTGGCGAAGTGCAGCCGGTCCTGTACGGGGGTGGCGATGCCCGCCTGGTTCGTTCCGTGGAAGGCGACCGCGGCGCCCGTCCCGGCGGCCGTCGGCTCGATGTCGTCGCCACCGTCGGTGATCGCGACCGCGCCCCCGGCCGCGGCGGCACCGAGCGCGAGCCCGGCACCGCCCCAGCCGATCAGCGAACGCCGCGACGGACTGCTGCTGGAGGTCTCCGTCATGCCCGTTCTCCTGTTACTTCGCGACGGCGGCGGCGAGCTTGGACAGCGGCTCGGCGAGCGCGTTCACCGCGTCCGACAGCTCCTTGCGCTGGGCCTCGGTCACCGTGTCGTAGGAGACGAAGTCGTACGACGACGTGTTCGGCCGGTACTTGTCCAGCAGCGTGTTCAGCGCGGCGAACTGCTTGTCCAGCTCGGTGACCAGGGCCGCGTCGTTCTCCTGGGCGACCGCCCTGAGCAGTTCGTACGCTTCCTGCGCGCCCTCGATGTTGGCCTTGAAGTCGACCAGGTCGGTGTGCGAGTAGCGGTCCTCCTCGCCGCTGATCTTGCCGGTGGCGACCTCGTCGAGGAGTTCCTTGGCGCCGTTGGCCATGGAGGTCGGGGTGATCTCGGCCTTGCCGACGCGCTTCTGCCAGTCGGTCAGATCGGTGATCAGCTGGTCGGCGAGGGTCTTGTCCTCGGCGCTGATCTTCTTGTCCTCCCAGAGGGACTTCTCCAGGCGGTGCCAGCCGGTCCACTTCTGGCCGGCCTCCAGGCCGTCCGCGCGGGTGTCGACCTTGGGGTCGATGTCGCCGAAGGACTCGGCGACCGGCTCGGTGCGCTCCCAGCCGAGGCGGGAGGGGGCGAAGGCCTCCTTGGCGGCCTCCAGGTCACCGGCCTTGACGGCCTTGGCGAAGGTCCCGGCCAGTGGCAGTGTGGCGTCGGCCTGCTCCTGCGCGTACTCGCGGTAGGCGGCGACGGCCTTGTCAAGGCGGGGGTCACGCTTGGCGACCTGGCCGCCGGTGACCTTGAGGGCCTGGCGGATGCCCTCGCCCTTCATGCCGGGCTTGCAGGCGATCTGGTAGTCGCCGGCCTTCACCTCGGCGGTGACGCGCTGCTTGGTGCCGGGACCTATGTTCTCGCGCTCGGTCACGACCCGGTCGTCCGGGAACAGGACGTACACCTCGGTGACCTTCGACCCCTTGTTCTCGATGGCCAGTTCGACATGCCCGGAGGAGATCTCCTGCTTGGAGGTCTCGCACTTGCTGTCGGTGGCGGTCACCGCGATCACCCGGTCACCGTCTTTCGCGTCGCTCTTCTCGGTGCAGCCCGTGACGGCGGTGAGGGCCGTCACGGCGGCGACGGCGGTGACGGCGGAGAGTCTGGCGGCTCGCATTCGGGCTCCCGGCATGACTGAAAAGGTTGGGCGAGGCTCAAAACATTGGTGAGGCTGGCCTAACTTATCCAAGGCTTACCTGTGCCGTACCCACCCGTGCAGTGATTCAGCTCTCATAAATCTCGTAAGGGCACGAGCCGATCACGGCGCCCCAAAACGGACCCCATGGAATGGTCAAAGGAGATTCAAAGATTCCGCTTCGGGGTGACGAGCACCGCCCCGGTCCGAGGGTGCGGAAGCACTTCGATCGCCTGGTCGTAGACCTCGGACAGCAGCCGCTCGCTGAACACCTCACCCGGCGCCCCGTCCGCCGCGACCCGCCCGTCCCGCAGCACCGCGACCCGATGCGCGTAGGCGGCGGCCAGCCCCAGATCGTGCAGCACGACGACGACGGCGTCCCCCTGCCCCGCCCGCTCCCGGCAGATCCGCAGGACCAGCTCCTGATGCTTGAGATCCAGCGCGGCGGTCGGCTCGTCAAGGAGCAGCAGCGGCGCCCGCTGGGCCAGCACCCGGGCCAGCGCGACCCGGGCCCGCTCGCCCCCGCTCAGCGCGGAGAACGGCCGCTCGGCGAAGGCGGTCACCTCGGTCGCGGCCATGGCCCCGCCGACGGCGAGGTCGTCCTCGACGGGCAAGGAGCGATGCGGTGCCCGCCCCATCCGCACCACCTCCTCGACGGTGAACGGAAACGACAGCGCCGCGGCCTGAGGCAGCACGGCCCGCCGCAACGCCAGCTCCGGCGCGCTCCACTCCGTCGCGGCCCGCCCATGAATCCGTACGACCCCCTCGGCGGCCGGCAGATCGGCGGCGAGCGCCCCGAGCACCGTGGACTTCCCGGCCCCGTTGGGCCCCACGAGCGCGAGCACCTCCCCGGCCCGCACCTCGAGATCCACCCCCCGAACCACCTCCCGCCCCCCAAGCCGCACCCGAAGCCCAACAGCCTCGGCAAGCACATCACCGGGGGCAACAGGTCCAAGGGGAACGGGCCGTGATCGCAGAAGCTTCATGCGGGATTGCTCCTTAGGGGGAGAGAGGGGCCACCTCTTGACCAAGCGAGTCGGGCGGGTGGGTGGGAAAGCCTCACGCCCAGCCACCCTGCCGCCGCCGCGTCCTCCGCAGCAGCCAGAAGAAGAACGGGCTCCCGATCAGCGCCGTGAGAACACCCAGCGGCAACTCCGCGGGAGCGGCAAGCGTCCGCGACGCGAGATCCGCCGCCAGCAGCACCGCCGCCCCCAGCAACGCACTCCCCGGCACCAGAAACCGATGCCCCGGTCCCGCCGCCATCCGCAGCAGATGCGGCACCACCAGCCCCACGAAGCTGATGATCCCCGACACGCTCACCGCCGCCGCGGTCAGCAGTGCGATGACGAGGATCAGCACCATCCGCAACCGCTCCACCTCCACCCCCAGATGCCGGGCCGGACGCTCACCGAGCGCGAGCAGGTCCAGCCGCCGGGAGTACAGCGGCGCGAGCGCCAGCCCGAGCGCCGCACAGGGCAGGACCGCGAGCACTTTCGGCCAGGTCGCCTGCGACAGCGACCCCAACTGCCAGAAGGTGATCTGCTGCACCGCCGCGGTGTCCGCGAAGAACAGGAACAGCCCGATCAGCGCACCGGCGAACGCGTTCACGGCGATCCCGGTGAGGATCAGCGTCACCACCTCGGACCGCCCGCCGGAACGCGACAGCGCGTATACCAGCCCCACCGTGACCAGCCCCGCGAGGAACGCGAACGCCGGCACCGTCCAGTTGCCGAGAAGGGTCACCCCGAAGGCGATGGCCGCGACCGCGCCCACCGCCGCACCGGCGGAGATCCCGATGACACCGGGCTCGGCGAGCGGATTCCCGAACACGCCCTGCATCAGCGCCCCCGCACACCCCAGCGAGGCCCCGACGAGCAGCGCGAGCACGATCCGCGGGAACCGCACGTTCCACAGCACCGACTCCGCGACCCGGTCCAACTCCCCGCCGCCGAGCCCGATCCGGTGCTGCACGGAGGACAGCACGTCCCCCACCGGGATCGCATACGCCCCCAGCGCCCCGGCCACCGGCACCAGGACGAGCAGCCCCAGCACCAGCCCGGCGCCGATCAGCCACGCGGCCCCATGTCTCTTCTTCCGGCCGGCCGGCACAGCCGCGGCCTCGACTCGCTTGTCCAGGACGGTCATCCGGCAATCTTAGGTTAGCCTTACCTGTATTCGTCAGCCCTGCCTGCGATGCTTCAATTCCCGGGTGACTGATTACGACGTGCTCCGCGTCTTCTGTGCGCCGAACGGCGGTTACGGCAACGAACTGGGCGTGGTCCGCGACGGCTCGCTGCTGCCCGACCGGGAGGACCGCCAGGCCCTCGCCGCGAAACTCGGCTTCAGCGAGACCGTGTTCGTCGACGACCCCGAGCGCGGGGTGATCGACATCTACACGCCCAGCGTGCGCCTGCCCTTCGCCGGCTACCCCTGCGTCGGCGTGGCCTGGCTGCTCGACGTGCCCGAGCTCGTCACGCCCGCCGGAGTCGTGGGCGTCCGCCTGGACGGGGAGTTCAGCTGGATCGAGGCGCGGGCGGAGTGGGCGCCGCCGCGCACGTTCCGCCGCTACGGCAGCGCCGCCGAGGTCGACGACCTGAGCGTGCCGCCGGCCGGCGAGTGGGTCTATGCCTGGGCCTGGGAGGACGAGCCGGCCGGCCGGATCCGCGCCCGTGGCTTCCCCGGCCGGGGCGACGGCGTCGACGAGGACGAGGCGACCGGCGCCGCCGCGCTGCTGCTCACCGAGCGGCTGGGCCGGGCCCTGAACATCAGCCAGGGCGCCGGCTCCCAGATCCTGACGGCCCCGCAGCCCCACGGCTGGGTGGAACTCGGCGGCCGGGTCGTCCTGGAGCGCTGAAGGCTAACGCCGACGGTGCGCGTCCGTGATGTTGTGGGCGGCCGTACGGGTGGTCTGGAGTGTGCGCGTGCGGACGAACGGTTACCTCTGGGCGTGACCACTCCGCCTCCGTGAGAGGAGCATCATGCGTATCCGATCCGTCCTGGCCGCAACCGTTCTGGGAATCGCCATGGCCGCCGCCGGCGCGACGAGCGCCGTCGCCGACGAGGAGCCCCGTCACTACGGCAACCACTACGGCTCGGAAGCCCACTACGGTCAGAGCGAAGAGGACCGGCACCACGTCCTCGACGCCGAACCCGTCTGCAGCCCGTACATCGGCCAGGTCGACACCGCCTCCAGCGACATCTTCTGGGCCGGCGCGCACTGCAGCTGGTTCTGACCGGGCCGACCCGTGGCACCGGGCCCCTTCCCGGCACCGGGAAGGGGCCCGGCCCATGCCGGTGTGCCCGGGGCTCAGGCCGACAGCCGGAACTCCTCGCCCAGCGCCAGGAACAGGGCCGTGTTCAGCGCGAAGGCCCGCTTGCACTCGCTGATGATCCGCTGCTTCTCCAGGTCGTCCGCGTGCACCCCGTCCAGCAGCTCCCGGTAGCCCCGCTTGAACGCCGCCGGGTTGCCGATCTCCTCGAACACGTAGAAGCGGACGCCGTCGCCCTTCCTCTCGAAGCCCCAGGCCCGCTCGGCCCTGTCCCGGATGATCTGGCCGCCGGAGAGGTCGCCCAGATAGCGCGTGTAGTGGTGGGCGATGTACCCGGCCGGCCACTCCTCGGCGCACTCCCGTACCCGCGCCGCGTACGCCTCCGTGGCCGGCAGGGCCGACAGCCCCGTCCGCCAGCCGGGCCCGCGCAGATGTGCCAGGTCCCGCTCCAGCGCCGCCAGCCGGAACAGCTCGGGCCGGATGAACGGCCCGGCCACCGGGTCCGGGGCCAGCCGCCCGGCGCCGGCCTCCAGCGCCTCGTACACGAACCAGAGCTGCTCGGTGTAGCGCGCGTACGCGTCGACGCCGAGCCTTCCGCCGAGCAGGTCACTCATGAACGTCGAGGTCTCGGCCTCCACGTGCTGCTCGTGGGACGCCGTGCGGATGAGTGTCGAGAACGAGTCCATACCCCACATCCTCTAAGGTAAGGCTTACCTAAGTCAATGGGCTCGGCGGTGTTTACCGACGACCTGTCGGTAAAAGCGTACAAGAAAAGACCCGCCCCCAGCAGGGAACGGGTCCTCCGCTGTGAGCGGACGGCACACCTAGGGCAGCGTCAGGATCTCCGCCCCCGTCTCCGTCACCACCAGCGTGTGCTCGAACTGGGCGGTCCGCCCGCGGTCCTTGGTCACCACGGTCCAGCCGTCGTCCCACATGTCGTACTCGTGCGTCCCGAGCGTCAGCATCGGCTCGATCGTGAACGTCATCCCCGGCCGCATTTCCGTCGTCGCGTGCGGGCTGTCGTAGTGCGGGATGATCAGCCCGGAGTGGAACGACGAGTTGATCCCGTGACCGGTGAAGTCCCGGACCACGCCGTACCCGAACCGCTTCGCGTACGACTCGATGACCCGCCCGATGATGTTGATCTGGCGTCCCGGCCTGACCGCCCTGATCGCCCGGTCGAGGGACTCCCGGGTCCGCTCCACCAGCAGCCGGCTCTGCTCGTCGACGTCACCCACCAGATAGGTCGCGTTGTTGTCGCCGTGCACCCCGCCGATGTACGCGGTCACGTCCAGGTTGACGATGTCGCCGTCGCGCAGGACCGTCGAGTCCGGGATGCCGTGGCAGATGACCTCGTTGACGGACGTGCACAGCGACTTGGGGAAGCCGCGGTAGCCGAGCGTGGACGGATACGCGCCGTGGTCGCACATGTAGTCGTGCGCCACCTTGTCCAGCTCGTCCGTCGTCACCCCCGGCGCGATCAGCTTCGCGGCCTCCGCCATCGCCCGCGCGGCGATCCGCCCGGCGGTCCGCATCGCCTCGACCGTCTCGGGCGTCTGCACCTCCGGACCGGTGTACGGCGTCGGCGCGGGCTTGCCGACGTACTCGGGGCGGCGGATGTTTCCGGGCACGGAACGGATGGGGGAGAGCTCCCCGGGCACGAGCAGCATCTGGCCAGACATGGCGACGAGTCTATCGAGCGGCGGTGGGGGAACATGTGGGTGGCGAGAGGAGCCGGTCATGCCGCTGTTCAAAAGGCGCGTCACGGGAAAACCGGGCGAGTGGTACTACTGCCTGGAGCACAAGAAGGTCGAGGAGGGGCCGGACTGCCCGGGCAAGGACCGCTTCGGCCCCTACGCCTCCCGGCAGGAGGCCGAGCACGCGATGGAGAGCGCCCGGGACCGCAACCTCCAGTGGGAGAACGACCCCCGGTGGCACGACGCCCCCAAGAGCGAGACCGGTGACGACCCGGACAGGTCCTAACCCCCGGTGACCGGTGCGGCGGCCGTGCGCCGCCTCCGCTCCCGCGCCGCGTGCTCGTCGGTCCGTACGTCGTAGCGCATCAGCCCCGGCAGACACAGCGCCAGCAGCCCCACCGCACCCGCGCACAGCACCCCGCCCGACCAGACGGACGTCCGCACCCCGAGCCAGGCCGCGACACCACCGCTGCGGACCTGGCCGACCGTCGGCCCCACCGAGTACGACAGCAGCTCGATCCCGGCGAGCCGCCCGCGCAGCTCGTCCGGGATCGTCTGGTTCCACATCGCGCCCCGGAAGATCCCGCTGACCATGTCGCAGCCGCCCGCGAGGGTCAGACAGAGCAGCACCAGCCAGACGTCGGACATCAGCCCGGCCGCCGCTATCGCCACCCCCCACAGCGCCGCCGCCAGCACCACCATCCGCCCGTGCCGGTGCACCCGCGAGGTCCATCCGCTCGTCAGGCTCACCACCAGCGCCCCGGCCGGCACCGACGCGTACATCAGCCCCAGCGACCACTCGGCGTCCAGCTCGTCGGCGAGGAACGGCAGGACCGCCAGCGGCATGGCGAGAAACATCGCGGCGAGGTCCACGGCGTACGTCCCGAGCAGCTCCTTGCGGCTCCACGCGTACCGGGCCCCCTCGGCGATCGCCCGCAGCGACGGCTTCGCCGCCTCGTGGGCGGCGGGGGAGGAGGCGATCCGTACGACGAGTACGACGGAGACGACGAAGGTGAGCACATCGGCGGCGTAGGCCCAGCCCAGGCCCGCGTAGGCGACGACGACCCCGGCGAGCGCCGGCCCGGCGACGCCGCCGACCGTCCAGCGCAGCGAGTTGAGCGCGGTGGCGGCCGGCAGGTGCTCGTGCGCGACGATCCTCGGCCACAGCGAGTCCAGCGCGGGCCGCTGGACGGAGACCAGGGCGGAGGAGAGCGCGGCGACGACATAGAGCGGCCACACCGTCGGCTCCGGAAGCAGCGCGTTGACCAGCAGCGCTGCACTGAGCAGGCCCTGTCCGACCTCCGTCCACACGATCAGCGAGCGCTTGTCCAGCGCGTCGGCGAGGGCACCGCCGTACAGCCCGAACACCACCAGCGGCACCAGCTCCACCGCCCCGATCGCCCCCACCGCCGCGGCGGACTCCGTCAGGTCCTTCACCTGCACGGGCAGTGCGACGAACGTCAGAAAACTCCCGAAGTTCGAGATCAGCCCCGAGAACCAGAGTCTCCGGAAGTCGACCGAGGCCCGCCAGGGGGAGAGGTCGGGCAGCAGCGAACGGGCGCGGCCATGGGAGGGGGAGGGTGCGGGGGCGTCGTCGGTCACGACGGGCCATGCTTGGCCAGCGGCTCGGACGGGGCAACCGGTTTTCGGGGCGTCTCGTGAGGTCACCAGGGGGGTGGCGGCGGGGCCGTCAGGGACTCCGCCAGCCGGGAGAGGCGGGCGCGCAGCCCCCGGCGCGCTCTCGACGGGCGGCCGGTCTCGCCCGCCGCCGCGCTGACGAGGTGCTGCACGGTGGCCAGGTCCAGCTCGGAGCCGTCCGGCACGGTCAGCGTCTCGTGGGACAGGGCCGTCAGTTCGCCCTCGCCGGGGCCCAGGGCCAGCACGGTCACCCCGGCCCGGCGGGCGTCGGCCACCCGTTCCAGGAGTGCCGTGTCCTCACCGGGCGCCGCGACCAGCAGGGTCTCGCCCCGCCGTGCCGCCGCGATCCGGCCGAGGCCCACCGCGAGATGCGCGGGGTCACCGGCGCGTGCGTGATGGCGTACGAGCGTCGGCGCCAGCTCCGGCGTACCCGACCACGCGGCCTCGTCCACCAGATGCGCCGCGAGGTGCCAGGGCTCGTACTCCGCGCTTCCCACCAGCAGCAGTCCGCCCCCGTGCGACACCACCGACCCCCGCAGCACCGCGCCGAACCTCCGCGTGGCGGCCGGCCACTGCGTCCCGGCGAGCACCTCGCGCAGCAGCGCGACCCGTACGGCGTCCATGCGGTCGCATACTGCCCCAATCGGTCGGCGGGGGCCGGGGGTTCGCCGCGGATTCACCCGGCACGGCGAAGGGGCCGCCTCCGGCCCGTCGTATTGTCGGCCCATGACCTCTACCGACAGTGCACCCAGCGCCCCCGCCGACGCCCCCGCGAAGGCCCCCGCCAAGGACCCGTGGGACCTCCCCGACGTATCCGGACTGGTCGTCGGCGTCCTCGGCGGAACCGGCCCGCAGGGCAAGGGACTCGCCTACCGCCTCGCCCGGGCCGGCCAGAAGGTGATCATCGGCTCGCGCGCCGCCGACCGCGCCCAGGCCGCCGCCGAGGAACTCGGCCACGGAGTCGAGGGCGCCGACAACGCCGAGACCGCCCGCCGCAGCGACATCGTGATCGTCGCCGTGCCGTGGGACGGCCACGGCAAGACGCTGGAGTCGCTGAGCGAGGAACTCGCCGGCAAGCTCGTCGTCGACTGCGTCAACCCGCTCGGCTTCGACAAGAAGGGCGCCTACGCGCTGAAGCCGGAGGAGGGCAGCGCGGCGGAGCAGGCCGCGGCCCTGCTGCCGGGCTCCCGGGTCACGGCCGCCTTCCACCACCTCTCCGCCGTCCTCCTCCAGGACCCGGAGATCGCGGAGATCGACACCGATGTGATGGTGCTCGGCGAGGAGCGGGCGGACGTCGAGATCGTGCAGGCGCTCGCCGGACGCATCCCCGGCATGCGGGGTGTCTTCGCCGGCCGGCTGCGCAACGCCCACCAGGTCGAGTCCCTGGTCGCCAACCTGATCTCGGTCAACCGCCGCTACAAGGCACACGCGGGGCTGCGGGTCACGGACGTGTGAGCGTCGCCGTGTCGCGGATGGGGGACACTGGACGCCATCGCAGTGTCCCCCGACAGGAGAACCGTCAACCCCATGCCCCGCCTCGCGATCTACACCCTCGTCGTCTGTCTGCTCGCCGTCGCCGCCGCGGTCGTCTCCTTCGCCCAGGGCAGCTTCCTCGGGGTGGTCTGGGTGCTCCTCGCCGGACTCTCCTCCAACATGACCTGGTACTACGTGAAGCGCGAGAAGGTCCGCAGGTCCGTCGAGCCCGTCAAGCCCGTCACGGGCTGACCGCGCAGAACTGGTCCGTGTTCTGCCAGAAGCGGTAGAGGTTCTGCCCGCAGTACGTGTCCAGGTCGCTGATGTCGAGGCCGCGCAGTGCCGCGTCGACCACGTCGAAGAACACGTTGTTGACGGCCGGCACCCACAGCAGCGCGAACACGAACAGCAGCCCGAACGGCGCGAACGGCTCCACCTGCCGCTTCACGTTGTACGACAGCCAGGGCTCGAGCACGCCGTAGCCGTCCAGACCGGGCACCGGCAGGAAGTTCAGGATCGCCGCCGTGACCTGGAGCAGGGCGAGGAAGGCGAGCGCGAACCGGAAGTCCGCCGGCACGCCGTCCAGCGCGTCCAGCCAGAAGGGCGCCGTGCACACCGCCGCGAACAGCACGTTCGTCAGCGGACCGGCCGCCGAGACCAGGCTGTGCCGCCAGCGCCCCCGGATCCGCCCGCGCTCGATGAACACCGCCCCGCCGGGCAGACCGATCCCGCCCATGATCACGAAGATCACCGGCAGCACGATGCTCAGCAGGGCGTGGGTGTAGGCGAGAGGATTGAGGCTCAAGTAGCCCTTGGATCCAACGGTGATGTCCCCTGAGTGCAGTGCGGTACGGGCGTGTGCGTACTCGTGCAGGCAGAGCGACACGATCCAGGCGGCCGTCACGAACAGGAACACGGCCACGCCCGGCTGCGCGGCGAACCCCGTCCAGGTCGCCCAGCCGGTGACCGCGGTGACGGCCAGGATCCCGAGGAACACGGGACTGATGCGCCGTTCGTCGCGGCGGGTGGTGGCGGTGGTCATGGGGGATGGGCTCCTGGATGTGGACGTGAGTGTCTGGGTGCGGGGCGGCCGTGTAGACCGTACCCGTGGTCTGGAGGGAACGTCCCGTGGGTGGCCCGGGGTTCCACGCGGGCGCGTATGCGAAACCGGGGGGCGCCCGGGGCGCGTCACCGGGGACAATGGACCCCGTGCGCTACCGCATCCTCGGCACCACGCAGGCATTCCGCCCCGACGGCACCCCCGTCTCCGTCGGCGGGGCACGGCTGCGTGCCCTGCTGACCGTCCTGGCCCTGCGGGCCGGCCGCAGTGTGCCGGCGGGGCTGCTGGTCGAGGAGGTGTGGGTGGGGGACCCGCCCGCCGACGCGCCGGGCGCGCTGCAGGCGCTGGTCGGGCGGCTGCGGCGGGCCCTGGGCGCGGACGCGGTCGCCTCCGCCGAGGGCGGCTACCGGCTCGCCGCCGGCCCCGGCGACGTCGACCTGCACCGCTTCGAGCGGCTCACCGCCGACGGGCTGCGCGCCCTCGCCGACGGCGACCCCGCGAAGGCGGCCGTCGTCCTCGACGACGCCCTCGCCCTGTGGCGGGACCCGCCGCTCGCCGACCTGCCCGACCGTACGGCGGAGGCGGCGCGTCACGAGGCCCGCCGGCTCGACGCGCTGCGCGCCCGGCACACCGCCGCGCTCGCCCTCGGCCACGCCGAACAGTCGCTGCCCGAGCTGACCGCCCTGTGCGACGCCCACCCCCTGGACGAGCCCCTCCAGTCCCTCCGCCTGCGCGCCCTGCGCGACGCGGGCCGCCCGGCCCAGGCCCTCGCCGCCTACGACGAGGTACGCCACCTCCTCGCCGACCGCCTCGGCTCGGACCCCGGCCCGGCCCTGCGCGCCCTCCACACCGAACTCCTCAACCGCCCCCCCCCCCCCCCCCCCCCCCCCCCCCCCCCCCCCCCCCCCCCCCCCCCCCCCCCCCCCCCCCCCCC
>NZ_JBHSFK010000060.1:0-70285 GCF_042653945.1 Streptomyces vulcanius
CGACCTCACCACTCCCCCGCGCAGCGCGACGCCCGCGCGTCCGGCCGACCTCATGGCACTCCTCACGGCCTCCGTGACCGACACCCACGCCCCTCCCGGCGATGCCCCCGCCGAGCGGCCGGCAGCTCCCCGGCGCGGTCGGGAGCCAGGCCGTCGCTGATGATGGAGGCCACCAGCGACGGCCGCGACCGGTCAGGCGACGGGGGTGTAGCGCCGCGAGGCGGTCGACCTGGCGGTCGCCGTAGGCCGACCTTCCCGGCCGCGGTCCACGACCTCACCAGGCAGTGCGAGGCGGACACCCGCGGCGTGCTTGCGGCCTCGTGTGAACAGGCCTTCGGTCCGCACGCCGCCCCGGCACCTGGTCGCGTTCACCGCGCCGCAAGTAGCCCAGCGGATCAGGGACGAACGCCGCGGCCCCGAAGCGGGGCGGCCGTGCTGTAGGTAGGCGTGGCGCTGGTCGTGGCGGAGTCATTCCTTCAAGTGTGGCGAGGCGGCTCCAGCCTCCACGTACAGGGCTCGGAGGTCGTCGGCGAGGCCGGCGTGGTCATGCGGGTCGATGTCCAGGGCGTGGCCCATGGGGCCGAACAGGTCGTGCACGAGCTGCCTTGACGATCTTCGTGACGGTCTCGGCACTACCAAGTGAGGTTTTCTCAGAGAAATGATCTTGCGAACTAGCCTGTCGCGGTGGACGGAATCACACCCCTGACGGGATGGCGAACGGGTCATACCCCTCGGGCATGAAACAGCCGTAGTCCTGCAGTGGTTGCGGATCGTTCAGCACGATGCGCTTCCATTCGCCCGCAGGTGAGAGTCCGTCTGGGCGGTCCAGAACTCGTTGGCCCGGGAGTCCGGCGGACGCTGGTGCGTCGGCTGCGAGTCGACCGAAGCGGTCCAGCAGAGCCCACACAGCGTCGTAGACATCACGGATTTCCTCGGCTGCCCTCTCCTCGGTGATTTCAGGGGAGGCTTCGCGGTACGCCGCGCGGGCCGAAGCGACAAAGCGCTCCGGATCGACGATCACCACGTCCTGGCGCATCCGAACGCTGATCGTCATACCCGGCGTCGGGGCTGGCATCTCATCCACCGGCCCACGGTACTGCGTCGGAAGCACGACCAACCGCGGATTCTCCCTTGTGCACGGCCAGCAGGGCACGCCCCGGCTGTGAGATCCACTGGCATTCGGTTCAAACGCAGACACCGAGCCATCTTGACCGGTACGGATCGGACGGGACCTGGCGGCGGACGGGCGTGAATCCCCTGGCAGGACAAGTCCGCCAAGATCATGTCCGTAGCAACCGGAGGCTGCTCGTTGATCACCTATGTCGCCACGCTCGACGTCCCGCGCCACGTGGCGGAGTTCCTCGCTCGCCTGCTGGAAACCCACCGGCGCCAGATCGGAACTCCCAGACGCTCCCGGGCGCTGGGATCGTTTCGGCAGGCCGTGCTGGTGCTGCGCTGGTTCCGCGACCGCGGCTGTGTGAACTGCTTGGACCGCGACGCCGGTGTCTCCCAGGCCACCGGCTACCGCTACCTGCACGAAGGCATCGACGTCCTCGCCGACCAGGCACCTGACCTGCACGAAGTCCTGATCCAGTGTCAGCTCGAGGGCATGGCACATGTGATCCTTGACGGCACGCTCGTCAAGTCGGACCGCCTCGCGGGCGTCCGCGAGAACGGAAACGACCTGTGGCTCAGCCAGAAGCACAAGGCGTTCGGCGGCAACAACCAGTTCCTGTCGGCCCCCGATGGCACGCCGCTTTGGGTCTCCGGCGTCGAACCGGGCTCCACCCCGGACATCACCGCCGCCCGCATCCATGCCCTGCCCGCGCTCTACCAAGCCGCCGCCCGAGGCCTGCCGACACTCACGGACAAGGGCTACATCGGTGCGGGCATCGGCACCATGTGCCCGTCCGCCGTCCCAAGGGCCAGTCCGAGCAAGCACTTCACACCGACACCCGGACCACGAACACCCTGATCAGAGACCTGCGCGCCCTCGGCGAGCACGCTGCCGCCGAGCTCAAGGAACGCTGGCGCGCACTCAAGCACGTCACGCTCAGCCCGACCCGCATCGGCGACATCGCCCGCGCCGCCCTCGTCCTCAACGGGCAATGGAAGTGATCTTCATTGCGAAAACCTCACTGACTGGACCCGGCGAATCACTGAACTGCGGTTTCACTGTTCGATGCCGCGTTCGATGCCAAGATCGTGAGATTGTGCCGCCAAATCTGAGACAGATGTAGGTTCTCAATTGCGGCATGGTCTCCGTCTCACGGACGTGTCATTTCCTCGGACGTCGGCCACGGTCCTCCCCGCCCGACGCCGTGTAGATCCACTCCAAAGACGTTCTCAGCCCAGCACGAGCCACCGGATGGCCAGGCGGTCGACGTCAAGCGCTTCTTCCTTTGTGATCGGCTCACGCCCGGTCGCCTTGCGCAGGAAGCGAAGCTGCCCCCAGCCCAGCTTCTCCAGCGCCACCAGGCCATCCGGGTCGAGGAGGAGATCCTGCACCAGATCTGCGGCCTGGGAAGTCAGCCACGGCTCGCGTCCCAAGGCGTCGGCCAGGTCCAGGCCGTGCAGGGCGACCTCAACCACCCGCGTCAGCAGGAACTCCGACAGGAGCATCGGATCGCCATGCCTGGTGCAAACCGCACGCCCTTCCGGCTCAGCCCGGCATAGTCGGTCCACACGCTGCCAAGTGGCTTTGAAATCCTCGACGAGTGCGGTGCCACTCAGTTGCTCGGCAGCATGAGCCTGGGCCAGAGCGATCCGAGCCGCGTTGGTTTCCGGAGCGAAACGGTCGTCGGGCCGGTAGTACTCCGCTGCCGAGACCTCGGCACGAGTCGGTGCCGGTGCGGTCAGCATGTCGGGAAGCCAGGCAATCACCATCCGAACGTGCGCCAGCAAGTCGCTCACTTTCCACGGTTCACACCGTGTTGGCAGACGCCACTCGGCCTCCGAGACCTCGGTCATCGCCTGCGCGAGTTGCCCGGCCTCAAGGCGAAACGCTTCAACTACCCGGTCCCGGTTCATGCCGAATCCAGTTCTTTGGGCCCGTAGTGGGCGGCATCCGCTCCTGTCATCATGGCCCAGTAACGGTCTCCGTATGACCAGTGCCACCACTCTGTGGGGTAGTTGACCAGGCCAGCAGCGGTAAGCGCCGTGCCCAGGATGTCTCGATTGGAGCGGGCCTGGTCGCTGATGTTGTCGGCCTGCGTGTAACAGGCGCCCGCGCTCTCCTCAGGAGTCGCGTTCATGCGGGTGCCCATGTCGAGTTCACGGCCGTCTGTGTCTGCGAGCGTCAAGTCAACGGCGGCGCCGGCGCTGTGGGGTGCGATCTCAGGCGGAGATACGTAGCGGCTGGCTGCCGAGCGGACCTGCTCAACGGACCAGTCCGGGTGATCGGCCCGCAGTTGATCTCCGTATTCGTCGAAGTAGTGACGTTGCAGGGACGGCGGGCGATACCCCTCGACGAACAGCAACCGTATTCCTTGAGGCAGTTGCGCCTGGGCCTTGAGGAGTCGGTCGAGCACTCCTTGCCGCAGGTGGGCGAAGGCGCCTGCGGGGTCCCGCCACTTTCGTTCGTCGACCAGCACAGAGTTGTCCCGTCGTACATCGACGAGCCGTTCACCACACTCCTGAACAGGCACGGCGGCAACCCTCGCGTCGGACATCAACACGATCTCAGTCATGACGCGATCATCTCGTGACCTTGTGCCTCCATAGCTCTCTTCCCGTCACTCTCCGAGGAAGGACTCTCGGCCTGCGACTTCGGGACCTCCCCCTGAGTGGTGGACACGCCGATACTGGATCTGCTTGATCCGGAGGAAGCGAGAAGACCGCCGATGGCTATGAAGGACTACTCGGACGAGTTCAAGGCCGATGCCGTGGCCCTGTACGAGTCCACGCCCGGGGCGACGTACAAGAGCATCGCCGCTGACCTGGGCGTCAACCGGGCGACCCTGCGGGAGTGAGTGCTGCTACGCCGCCGCACGCAACGAAGCCGACCACCACGCCATCGCCTGCGAACGCACCATCGAGGCGATGGTCAGGCAGCAGCCCATCCGGGGGCGTCCAGCCAGGCCGGAATGTCGTCGGGGAAGGCCGCGTCGAACGCGGCGCGGCGCCCGCGGCGGCGCCCTGGGGACCGAAAGAGGCTGGTGCCCCCCTTGACGGCAACCGACGAAAAACCGAGCCGCTTCCCTCACAATACGCGAACGATCATTACGCTACGTATCTCTGCCATGGCGAACCCTGGGGCCCCTGTGACACAGATCCGGATTGCCACGTTCAACCTGGAGAACTTCGACGAGACCGCGCCGACCGCGCATCCGTCACGGGCTGAACGCATCACGCTGATGAAACCGCAGATCAGTCGACTGCGCGCTGATATCGCCTGCTTCCAGGAAGTCCACGGCCAAGAGCGCCCCGGCCAGCCTCGTGCGCTGCTGACGCTGAAAGAGCTGCTCGCGGGGACCAACCTGGACGGCGCTGCCCTGATCAGCACCAAACCCGCAAACGACGCGGTCTTCGACGTGCGCAATCTGGTCGTGGCCACCCACCTGCCGGTCATCAAGCCCCAACAGATGAAGAACGAGCTGGTCGCCGCCCCCGCAACCAGCGGCTCACCGCCGCACCCCCCGACGCGGAGCCCGTCCCGATCGGTATCGAGCGGCCCATCCTGCACGCGCAGATCGACATCGACCACGCCGAGCCCGGCCGCCTGCTGCACGTCATCACCGTGCACCTGAAGTCCAAGATCCCCAGCACGATCCCCGGCCAGGTGATCGACCCCAAGAAGGGCATCTGGCGCACCGCGGATGCCTGGGCCGAAGGCAGCTTCCTGTCGTCCATGAAGCCCATGAGCCAGGCCCTGGAAGCCAGACGACTCATCGACCAGATCCTCGACGACGATCCGGACGCGCGCATCATCGTCGCCGGCGACTTCAACGCCGAGCCCGACGAAGTCCCGGTCCTGGCGATCTGCGGAAATATCGAGGACACCAACAACGGCAACCTCGCCACCCGGGTTCTGGTCCCCATCGAACACACCATCCCCAACGAGGCCCGCTACACCCTCTTCCACACGGCCGCGGCCAGACGCTCGACCACATGCTCGTCACACGCAACCTCCTGGCCCACTACCGCGGCTCAGAGATCCACAACGAAGTCCTCCACGACGACTCCCTCGCCTTCGCCACGGACGACAAGTACCCCGAGTCCGACTACGCCCCCGTCGTCGCCACCTTCGACTTCGACTGACCCCACCGGCCGTCAAGCCACCAGCCCGGACCGCGCCGGCCGGACAAGTCGTGCCGACCCGCAGGCACCTCACCCCCGGCCGACAGACGAGCGGCACGGGGGTAGGCCGGCGGTCCGCCATGTCGTGTCGCCGGCCGTGGTCGACACGGAATGTGCACGGGGTGCGACAGCACCGAGCCTTCCTCGCGGGCCCGAGGGTTTGGCAGTGGCTTTTGGTGTAGTGGCTCTGTGTACGGGATGGAGTTGGGGCGGTGGCGTTCGCGGGGTCGGCCGGTGGGGGTGAGTCCATGTCCTCTCCCCAGGCGGCGCCGGAGTCCGAGCGACGGTCCTGGGCGCCGCTGCTGGCGGTGTGCGCGGGATATTTCATGGTGATCCTGGATGTGACGGTCATCAACGTCGCCGTGCCGGTGATCGGCCGGGAACTGTCGGCATCGCTCACCGGCGTCCAGTGGATCACCGACGGATACACCCTGGTCTTCGCCGGGTTCCTGTTGACCGGTGGCGCGCTGGGCGACCGGCTGGGCAACCGGCGGGTCTTCTGCTCGGGCGTAGCGGTGTTCACTGCGTCTTCGGCCGCGTGCGCGCTCGCGCCGAGCGCCCCTTTCCTGGTTGTGGCCCGGCTGGTGGAGGGGCTCGGGGCGGCGCTGATCGTGCCTGGTTCCCTGGCCCTGCTCCAGCAGGCCTATCCGGCGACGGCCGCACGTGCGCGGGCCTTCGGGCTGTGGGGTTCGATGGCGGGCATCGCGGCCTCTGCCGGGCCGCTGCTGGGCGGGCTGCTCGTCTCCACGGTGGGTTGGCGCTGGGTGTTTCTCATCAACCTGCCTGTCGGTGTGGCCTGCCTGGTGCTGACGCTGCGGCATGTGGCACGCTCGCCCCGGCGGGCCACCCGTGCCCTGGACTGGCCGGCACAGTGCGCGGTCGTCGCGGCGGTGGCGCTGCTGACCGCGGCGCTCAACGAGGCCGGGCGGCGGGGCTGGTCCGATGGGGCTGTTCTCGCCGGGATGGGTCTGGCCGTGCTGGCCGGCGCGGCGTTCGTGGTGCGCGAGCGGCTGGCCCGCTCTCCCGTCCTTCCGCTGAACCTGCTGCGTTCTCGTGCGATGAGGGGCGGATCCGTCATCGGCCTGCTGTTCAACTTCGGCTTCTACGGCATGGTGTTCACCGCCAGCCTGGAATTCCAGCACCAGCGCGGCTACAGCGCCCTCGGCACCGGGCTGGCGCTGTTCCCGGCGGTGGCGATGACCATGTTCGCCTCCGTCTTGTCCGGACGGCTGAGCCGACGCACCGGCGACCGTCTCCTGGTGACCTCCGGCATGCTCCTGGCCGCCGTGGGACTGGCCGGCTGGGCCGCGGCGGGAGCCGACCCCGCCTACGCGCTGCTGGTGGCCCCGATGATGGCGGCGGGATTCGGTACCTCCTTCGCCCTCACCGGCTCGACCGCCACCGTGATGGGTGCCGCGCCCCCGGAGTACTCGGGAGCCGCCTCCGCCCTGTTCAACACCGCCCGCCAGATCGGCAGCGCCACCGGCGTCGCGCTCGGCGGCAGCCTGCTCGCCACGGCCACCGACTACAGCACCGGCCTGCGCACGAGCATGGCCATCGGCGCGCTCGCCTACCTGAGTGCCGCAGGCCTCGCGTGGCGGTGCGTGCCGGCGAAACCGAGCGGGTGAACCCGGAGCCGAGCTGCGGCCCCGGGCGCCGCCCCTCACCGGCTGGTGCGGGCCAGTCGCACCCGAGCCAGACAGCGCCGGCAGAGGCGGCGGCAAGAGCCAGGCCCGTGACGCGCATGGCGCCCACCGCGCCATCGACCGGCAGACGAGCTGATGTGGCCGCGTTTCATCGAACGGGTGGCTTCGTACGAGTCCATTGGCCCCACCTGAGCGAGGATCGCGTTGGGTGTCGTCCGCCGGTTCAACCGCCTGCGGTCGTAATCAGGGCGCTGTCGTTCTGGGCTCGCTGATACACATGTGCGATGGCAGGCGACGATTCCGGTGCGTTTCAAGCAGGGCAGTCGGGGCTCATCGTGAGGGTCCCCGAGGCAGAACCTGTTGTTCGAGCGTGGCGTGACCGGCTGGACCCCTCAGCCCGTGCGGGTGTTCCGGCCCATGTCACCGTCCTCTTCCCGTTTCTCGACGAGAGCCGCATCGAGGACGGTGCTTGTGCTGCCATCGGAGAAGTGATCGGGCGTCACCGGCCCTTCGAGGTCCGGTTCGAGCGCTGCGGGCGATTCCCGGGGATCTTGTATCTCGTCCCCGAACCGGACCTCCCGTTCCGTCGGCTCACCGAGGCGATCGCGGACCGGTGGCCGCAGACCCCGCCGTTCGGCGGGCAGTTCGACGAGATCGTCCCGCATCTGACCATTGCCCAGGGGCAAGACGATGCCGTGCTGGAGGAGGCCGAAGCCGACCTTCGCGGTCGGCTTCCCGTCACTGGCCGTGTGTCGTCGGTCGATCTGATAATCCACGACGGAACCAGGTGGCAGCAGCGGGCGTCGTTCGCGCTCCGGTGATTCCTCTGTTGGTCATCTGCTGGACCTCTTTCCGGAAGCTCTCGGGATCGGCACCCCGCCGAACGCCCGGAACGTGGCGTCCAGACACGCCGCCACGGTCGGCAGCGTCTTGTCCATGACCGGGATCACCACCCGGAAGCGGGACCAGGCCAGCCACGCGCACCGCAACGAGGTACGACGTGAGCCGATGCGCGGCCCCTCGCCCCAGTCCCATTGCGCCCAGAGCCCGGGCTCGGCCACCCACGGGCGGTGGACGCGGCGGTGGCCCAGGCGCCAGGATTTCTCGACGGCAGCCACCGCCCGCCGGGCGGCTCGTGGTACGCGTCGCAGCTGTTCGTGACACCCCTGTTGCCGGAACTGTGGGCTCCGTCACGGCCGTTGCGATTTCCTGCTGATGGACTCGGCAGATGGCACTCGTCCTCGTGCTCGTCCTCCCGGCCGGGCTGATCTCTTTCTGCGCCCTCGTCGGCTATGGCCTCGGCACCCTCGGCCGGGTGGGACTCCGTCGTGCCGACCGTCAGAGGTGGCTCCGAAGCAGCGCCGCTCTCCTGGGGGCCGTCGCGGCGGCCTTCTATGCGTGGGGCCTACTCCACGTCGCCGGATCGGTCCTGGACGCGGAAGACGGTGGCACTGACTCGTCCCCGCTTCGGCCCTGTCGGACCCCCGGGCAGTGGGAGCGAGCCTTGAGCGTCGTCGACTACACCGTGGACTACCTGCCCCTCCGGTTCGTCTGTGAGACGAAGGACGGCGGGACCTATGCCGCCGAGTCCGTTCCGGGTTACGTCAACCCGGCCGTGTTGGGCTTTGCTCTGGCCACCGCGGTATCTCTCGGAGCTGCAGCCTTCGAATCAGAGCGTCCCGGCGGAAGCGGGCCGGCCGTGTGAGCCGGGGTGCCCGGCCGAACCCCCGCGACATCCACCGTCAGGGCCAGGCAGCCAGCCCGTGGGACAATGCGACGCTCAGCAGACCAAGTGACGCGCTCACAGGCCAACTGAGGCGCTCCGACCACACACAACTCCGAGCGGCCGCGGGTCCGTGCCGGGCCGTCCTGGCCCTGGGGAAGCCCGGCACGCCCGGGCGGTCAGCCGTGGTAGTTGATGTAGCCGTTGCCGTCCGCGTCGTTGGCACGCTTGGTGTAGGAGCGCACGTCGGCCCGTGACCCGTTGGGCTTGATGAAGTAGATGGTGTCCTTGTCGTTGTTCCAGATGAAGTTGCAGTTCTGGCGGTAGACGACGTTGCCGGAGTCGGAGTCGGTGCCGCGGCCGCCGCGCAGCTTCACGTAGTCGCCGGGCTCGAGCTTGTGGCTGGCGGTGAAGGTGAACTTGTTGCCCGCGGCGTCCTTGACTACGTAGCCCTTGAGGTTCACCGTCGCCGTGCGCGAGTAGTTCTTGATCGTCAGGTACTCGTTCTTGGTGTTGCCGCCCGAGCACCGGTTGGAGTCGCTGCCCGGGGCGTCGTACTGCACCCCTTTGATCTTCAGCGCGGACGAGTACTCGGTGGCCTGGGCCGGACCGGCAGCCAACACCGCGAGCACGCCGGCTGCAGCGGCCGCAGACAGGGCGTGTGGCATACGTATGGACATGAAGAATTCCCCCCTCAATGGTGCGATTGGAGCGCCTGGAGCATACCGAAAGTGAACACCGCGTGCTCCTGATGTGCCCATAGCGTGAAGGCCCGTGCGGGCCGGACTGTTCGGCAGGCCGTCCGGCGAGTGCGAGGCTCCGACGCAGCGGGCGAGCCGTTCACCCGCAAGGCGTAGAAGCGGAACCGGGCCCTGGCCACAGGAGCAAGAGCTCGGCAGAGGTTCCGTCCCTCTTGGCTCCCAGGGTTACGAGCGGGGTCCGGCAGTTCGTCCCGGGACGATGTGGGGCGGAGGGTGGGCAGGGCTCGACGGGCTTGCTGCGGAGCTGGTCCTGGGAAGCGATATGCGCCCAAAGGTTATGGAACAAGCTGAACCCCATCACTGGGCGCAGATCATGTTGATGGGCCGTGGGCAGCTGCTTCTGACCTGCAGGCTGTCGGGCTGTTCCTAAGCGAGCCCCCGGCCTCCAGGCAACTCAGTAAGTTCTCCAGCCGAGCTTCCACGATCGTGAACTACGGCTCTGCGTCGGGTAGTTACGGTGGTACGTCTTCCGCGCTTGTTCGGCTGCCGCAGCAAGGAGCCTTCGCTTATGTTCACCCGAGGTTAGTGGGCATGTACACAACAAGAAGGGGGTTTGATGAGTACTGAGGGCGTGGATCAGGTGTTCCAGTCGCTGAGGGCTGGTGATCCGGCGGCCATCGCGGGGTACCGGATCAGTGCTCGGCTGGGCGAGGGCGGCATGGGCACGGTGTACCTGTCCTACACGCCAGGCGGGCGGCCGGTGGCCATCAAGGTGATTCGTCCGGATCTGGTCGGCGACCCGGAGTTCCGCCGCCGCTTCGGGCAGGAGGTGCGGGCCGCGCAGCTCGTGCAGGGCCTGTACACCGCACCGGTCATCGACAGCGACACGGGGGGGGGGAGCGCCCGTGGCTCGCCACGGCCTATGTGGCGGGTCCCCCCTCCAGGCCGCCGTGACCCGGCACGGGCCACTGCCGGTTCCCACCGTGATGCTGGCCGTCGCCGAGGCGCTGCAGGCCATCGACGGCGCGGGCATTGTCCACCGCGACCTCAAGCCGTCCAATGTGCTGCTGGCGGCCGACGGGCCGCGTGTCATCGACTTCGGCATTGCCCGGGCCGCAGACGCCACCTCACTGACCCGCAGCGGCGTCATCGTCGGCACTCCCGCCTTCATGACCCCGAGCAGGCGTCCGGTGCGGCCTGCACGCCTGCCACGGACATCTTCGCCCTCGGTCAGGTCGCCCTCTACGCCGCCACCGGCACCCCGGCCTTCGGCGAGGGCGCCTCGCACGCAAGTACCGGCGCCTGCTGTGGCGGCGCGGCATCCGCCCGGTCATCGCCGAACGTGGCCAGCCCCACGGCTCCGGCCTGGGCATCTTCCGGTACGTCGTGGAAAGAACGATCGCCTGGTTGCACGGCTTTCGCCGCCTGCGCATCCGATGGGAGCGACGCGACGACATCCACGAGGCCTTCCTCGGACTCACCACCTGCCTCATCACGTACCGGCATGTGCGACGCCTTTGTTAGGACCTCTTTAGCCGAAGGACGTCGCCGGTGATGCCGAACTGCTTGGCCTGGTGGTGAAAGGTGTGGGCGAATTCGGCGTCACGCGGCAGTGCCTCGGACGGAATGCAGCCGACGTCCAGGCACACGTCTCCCCCGTACTGCTTCTCGATCACGGCGACGGTCTTGTCACGTTGGGGCGGCGCGGATCGCGGCGACGTACCCGCCGGGGCTGGCGCTGAGGACGACGACGTAGTGCGTGCTCTTGAAGTGCTCCCTTTTCAGGGTGTTCGATGGCGCGCTCGTGGAGCGAGTGATCATGCGGTGCGGTGTTGGGGCGCCAGGGTGGCGCGGATCTGGTTGCGGACGTCGGCGAGGACCGCTTCGTCGCTGCGGTGCAGGTACACGGTGGCGGTGGTGCTGATGTGGATGACCGCGGTGATCACCCGCGCCAGCGTTGCCGCGTCGGCGGCGTCGATGTAGTCGTCGCGGGTGAGCAGGCCGGTGATGCCTTCCTCGAGGCCGGCGGCAAGGGCGAGGCCCGCACGCCGGTAGGGCTCGGTCGGGTCGCCGAAGACGAGTTCGTGCAGGTACGTGCGGCCGTTCTCGGTCTGCTCCCTCACGCACGCCACCACAGGACCGATGAGAGCGACAACTCTCTCGAGCACACCACCCTGCCCGACGGCGGCGTTCGCGGCGGCGAGGCCGTCGTCGATGGCGGCGGCGAACTTCTCGTTCTGCACCATGATCAGCAACTCCGCCTTCGTGGACGCGTACCGGTACAGGGTGCCGATCGCTACGTCGGCCCGGTCGGCGATCTGCCGCGTCGTGACCCCGCTGACTCCGTGTTCGGCGAACTGCTCACGGGCTGCGGTCATGATGCGCTCGCGCTTGTCCTCCTTGGCCCGCTCCCGGCGCCCGACCGGCGTATGACCGCCTCCCATGAACGACCCCCTCCCTTGCGAAAAATTCTGAGTTCACTCATAATTGAGCCTACTCGGATTTGCCGGGTGAGGCGAGACCCCCAACGGTCCGTTGAACTGGCTGATCTCCCTACAAACCTGGGATAACCAGGATGAAGACAAGGAGCGACGCCCCATGAGAGCGTTCGTCGTCGCCAAGTACAAGGCGCCGCTGCAGGTGGCGGACGTTCCCGAGCCCATCGTCGGGGAGCACGACGTACTGGTGCAGGTGGAGGCCGCCGGGCTCAACCCGCTGGACGAGAAGATCCGCACCGGTGAGTTCAAGCAGATCCTGCCCTACAAGCTGCCGCTGATCCTCGGCAACGACGTCGCGGGCACCGTCATCCGCGTCGGGAAGGCAGTTCGCGGCTTCAAGCCCGGAGACGAGGTCTACGCCCGGCCCGACGCCGGCCGCATAGGCACGTTCGCCGAGCGCATCGCCGTCGCGGAGGGCTACCTGGCGCACAAGCCCGCGTCGATCAGCATGCAGGAGGCGGGCTCGCTGCCGCTGGTGGCGCTCACGGCATGGCAGGCGCTGGTGGAGCGCGGAAGGGTGCGTCCCGGGCAGAAGGTTCTCATCCACGCCGGCGCCGGCGGGGTCGGCTCGATCGCGATCCAGCTCGCCAAGCACCTCGGCGCGAGCGTCGCCACGACCGCCAGCGGTTCGAACGCGGACTTCGTGCGCGAGCTGGGTGCGGACACGGTGATCGACTACCGCACCCAGGACTTCGAACACCTCCTGGCCGGCTACGACCTGGTGCTGGACGGCCTCAGCGGGGAGAACCTCGAGAAGTCACTGCGGGTGCTCAAGCCCGGCGGCAAGGCCATTGGGATCGCCGGTCCCCCGGACCCCGCGTTCGCCCTCGAGGCCGGCCTGAATCCACTGCTGCGGCTGGCGATCGCAGGTCTCAGCAGCAAGATCCGCAAGCAGGCGAAGAAGCTTGGCGTGACGTATGAGTTCCTGTTCATGCGCGCCAGTGGCGACCAGCTTCGCCAGATCACCGCCCTCGTCGACGAGGGCGCGTTGCGCCCGGTCGTGGGGAAGGTGTTCGGCTTCGACCAGACCCCGCAGGCGCTGCAGTCCCTGTCCCAGGGCGGCATCCGCGGCAAGGCCGTCATCACCGGCAACAACTGACCCGCCGCGACAGCGACGGGCGACACGAACCACACAAGGAGAAACCATCATGAGCGACAACGGCACCCCGAACGAACCCGTCATCACCTCGTACGCGCAAGCCCCGGCCCGCACCATCAGCGCCGGTGGCACCACCTACGCCTACCGGGAGCTGGGTCCGAAGGGCGGCATCCCCGTCGTCTTCTTCGTCCACCTCGCCGCGACCCTGGACAACTGGGACCCGCGCATCATCGACCCCATAGCGAAGGGCCGTCACGTCATCACCTTCGACAACCGCGGTGTCGGGGCGTCCACGGGCCAGGTACCGGACAGCGTCGAGGCGATGGCCGACGACGCCTACACCTTCATCACGGCGCTCGGGTACGACAAGATCGACGTCTTCTCCTTCTCTCTCGGCGGCATGGTCGCCCAGGCCCTCGTGGTGAAGCACCCGGCGCTCGTCCGCAAGCTCGTCCTCACCGGCACCGGGCCGAAGGGCGGCAAGGACATGGACAAGGTCGCCGGCACCACGTACTGGGACATGCTGCGCGCCGCCCTGACCCGGTCCGACCCCAAGGAGTTCCTGTTCTTCAACCGCAACGCCGCCGGCAAGCCCGCCGCCCGCGCGTTCGTCAACCGCCTCAAGGAGCGCACCGTCGACCGCGACGCGAAAATCAAGGTCAAGGCCTTCCAGACGCAGCTGAAGGCGATCAAGAAGTGGAGCCGCGCCGCCCCCGACAACCTGTCGAAGATCACTCAGCCCACCCTGATAGCCAACGGTGACAACGACCGCATGGTGCCCTCGGTCCTCTCCGACGACCTGCACCAGCGCATCAAGGGCAGTGAGCTGGTCATCTACCCCGACTCCGGTCACGGCGCCATCTTCCAGTTCCACCAGAAGTTCGCCCCCGTCGCGGTCGAGTTTTTCGCCCGCTGACCACCCCGAACACCGGAATCGCACGTTCCTGACCAGAAGGAGAAGGGCAACACCATGAGCATGTCACCGCCTACCGCGCAACTGCGGGTGAAGAAGCATCTCACCTCCTCGATCCTGCTGTGGGTGCGCACCGATCAGCCCCGCCAGACGGGACTGGACTACTGGAAGGGCCCGCATTCAGGGATCATCTCCGCCACCCCGGGCCTGGAGGAGTACCGGCAGATCCACCTTGCCGAGCACAATCCGGGCCTGTGGCCGGTGACCGACGGGGTCGAGACCTCGATCCCCGACAACCGGAAGATCGACGGTGTCGCGGAAGTCACCTTCCAGTCGGCGCTCGCGCCCCTGCACGGACGCAAGCAGACGCAACTGGCCTACGCGGACGAGATCAACGTGTTCCGCCGCACCCTGCTCCACGCCGGCCCGCCGAACTCATCCCGCTGGTACGACGTCGCAGGCCCGGGAGAGACGGTCGGTGCCCGCGCCCTGGTCTACCTCCGCCGCAGAGACGGGGTCGGCGCCGGCGAGTTCCGGAAGTTCGTCAAGACGCAGCTCGTTCCCGCACTCGCCGGCACCGGAGTGCTGAAGGAACTGCGCACGCAGACGTTCCTGCCCTGGGTCGAAAAGCTCTGGGACACCCCGAACGTCGCCCACGACAACCCCCACGACCAGCACTTCCACGCCTCCCTCGTCCTCGGGTTCAACGACACCGCGTCACGGGCCGCCTTCTTCACCAGCGACGTGATCGAGGAACTGTCCAGCCGGCTGACACCGTTCGCCTCCGCGATCCACGCGTACGACGTCACCGCCGCCCTCACCTACGTCAAGAACGGCGACATCCTCCCGCACTACGAAGAGTGAGCAGCGAAGGCGGGAAGCGAGACCGCCGGATCTGCTCACCAGCGACGACTACGACGCCGACACGACACCGCCGAACGCTGGGGCTGGATCATCCGTGCCTTCCCCGACGGACAACTCGACGCATTCGTCGGCACCGTCGTCGCCCGGCTCACGTCCTTCGACCACACCTCACTCGCCTCAGCCAAAGCCCAGATCAACCGGGCATCCCTGCGCCTGGGCGCGGACCTGGTCGCCGCCTCCGGTGAGTTCGCCCGCTTCCTCACCCTGCCCGGGTTCCTCACCCGCGCCGCCGCGCTGCTGATCGGGCTGTTGCTGGGTCGACCGCCGATATCGTCGGCGGCTCGACGAACGCGGCGGTGCACGCCTCCTCGACACCAGTCAGCCGTTCGAATGCCATGGATCGCGGGGTCCCGACGTGAAGAGATCATGTCGGGATCGAAGGACAGGCTCAGGCGTTCGTGCTGCGCAGGTCCGGGTAAAGCGCCTCGACCGGGCCGCTCAGAGCCGCCTTGACCTGTGCGGTCAACTCGTCGGCCAGGACCTCGTATTCGCCGGCCTCGACAGCGTCGTAGACCGTCGTCACGAGCTGGGCCGGCCCCATCTTGGGTCCGTCGGCGTGCGCGGCCATGGGGGTGTCGACGTAGCCCATGTGCACACCTGTCACGTGGACGCCCTTGGGCGCGAGCTCGATGCGCAATGAGTTGGTGGCCGACCACAGTGCGGCCTTGGACGCACTGTAGATGCCGCCGAAGGCGTACCAGCTGGCAACGGAGTGCACGTCGACGAGGACTGACTCCGGCTTGGCAGTGAGGATCGGTGCGAAGGCGCGGGCGAGGAAGACGGGTCCGAAGAAGTTCGTCTCCATGTTCGCCCGGATGTCCGCCTCGGTGACGTCCAGCAGGCTCGCGCTCGGCGGGTTCGCGCCCGCGTTGCTGATGAGCACGGTGACGTCCGCCGCGGCGGTGACGGCCGCGTCGATCGACGCGGGGTCGGTGACATCGAGAGTCAGGGGGACGATGCGTTCATCGTCCCAGGTGCGGGGGGAGCGGGCGGTGGCGTAGACCTTCGTGGCGCCGCGAGCCAGGGCGTCGTGGACGAAGTGGGTGCCGATACCGCCATTGGCGCCGGTGACGAGGACGACTGCTCCATTGAGGGAGGGCATTGGTGTTCCTTCTTTCCAACGGGGTGTGAAGTGCGTGGCTGTGCGCAGATGGAGCAATGGCTCCTCGCCCTGCCGTGGGAGAATGAGCGGAGCCGGATTCGAGCCCACGCGGTAGCGACTATCGTCATAACTGAGTGCAGTCAGATTCTATTCCCGGAGGATACCGTCATGCCTGTCGCCCCCCAGCCGGTCGGACGGCGCGAGCGGAACAAGCAGGACAAGCTCGACCGCATCATCGCTGCCGCCAGCGAGCTGTTCGCCGAACACGGCGTCGATGAGGTCACGACCCAGCAGATCGCCGACGAGGCTGACATAGGCACCGGGACGCTGTTCCTTTACGCCAAGACCAAGGGCGAGCTCCTCCTGCTCGTGCAGAACACCAAGTACGCCGAAGCGCTCGAGCGGGGTCGGGCGGACGCCGAGACCGTCCCAGGCGTGCTCGACGCGGTGCTGGCAATCGTCCGGCCGATCGTGGAATGCAACCGCGCCCAGATCGACAACGGACGCACCTACCTGCGAGAGATGGCCTTCGGCGACCCCGAGGAGCCCCGGCACGGCGAAGCGCTCGCCATCGTCGCGCAGGCCGAGGAGGCCATCGCCGCCGTACTGCACCGAGACGAGCGGGTCACAGAGGGCGATGCCGCGACGCTGGCACACATCGTGTCCGCCGTGATGTTCCTCAGCATGGCGGCGAGCGTGAACATCGCCTTGAGCGTTCAGGAGATCGTGGACGACATCCGGGGGCAGGTCGACGTCCTGCTGCCTCGCTGAAGCGCGGCCCGGCTCGGGTGCCACTGACGCACGTGTCACCAACCGCAAACGGCGATCCGTAAGCAGCAGCACCGCAGCCCAAGGCGTGTGCGTCGCCGGAGCAGGCCCAGAAGCCGCCAATAGCAGGGTCCACGCCGAGCTGAACCGTCCCGGTGGTGTTCCCCGTGCCCCTGCGGCGGTTTCCGTACGCTGGTGGGACGCAGCGTGTCAGCCGCAGTGTTCTTCCGCGGTCACCTCGCTGAGCACCTCTTCCAGGCGGCCGACGGCCTGGGCAACCTGCCATCGTTCAGCCCAGCAGCGGCTCCGACCAGCCTCACCCTGACGCCGGGCCCCTGAGAACCTTGGCCGGTCGGCTACCAGCGGCGTGGGCGCCGGTGAGCGGCGGGAGGTGTGCGCGGTGTGCTGGTGCGGCGCCGTTCGGCCCAGTAGGCAGCCAGGGCAGGGCCGTGCGGAGACGCCGAGCCGTGAACCATCTGGTGTCGGACGATCTTCGTCCAGGCGAATTTCAGCAGGTAGGCGCCGCTGTCGCGGTCGCAGGCAGTCTCGAGCGGAATCCGAGCTGCCGACCGGGCAACATCAGGCGCACCGGGATCTACGTGTTGGGCACCTCTGGCAAGTTCCCCGTGACTGTCAGCCGGTCATCCGGTCATCCGGTTGAGTTTGCGGACGCTCTTGTCGAAGGTCCGGGCGGGGACAATGCGGCGCAGCATCTGTTCCTCCACCACCTCGTCGAAGACGGCCCGTCGCTGCGCGTACAACGTCGGAATAGCCCTCGACCGCATGCTTGCTCGCGACGTAGACGGCCGTGAAGGGGTTGGGGACGAACCCGCCCACGGAGGAGATGTTGATGATGCGTCCGCGTCCCCGGCCGCGCATGTGCGGCAGGACGGCCTTGGTCATGCGCATGAGGCCGAAGACGTTCACCTCGAAGACGGTCTGCGCCTGGACGACGGAGATTTCCTCGGCGGCGCCGTTGGCGCCGATGCCGGCGTTGTTGACCAGGACGTCGATGCGCCCGAACCTCTCGATCACCTACCGAGTCGTCGCTGGTCACGTCGAGGCCGAAGAACGTAACACCGCCGCGAGAAGTGCTCCCCGACGGCTTCCGGCTCGTCCCCACCACGTCACATCCCGCCTCGGCAGGCGCATGCGCTGCCGCCTTGCCGATACCCAGCCGACACCCGGCGGGCACCTCTGGTCGCGATCGGAGGTGCCCCCGCACGCACTTCCAGCCCTGCACGCCTCTTTCCGTGCCCGTCCCGGGACTGTGCCGCCGCCGTCGACAAGAGGCGGGAGAGGGAACGAGCGGGAGACGGACCTCGCCGGCGGCACATGGACCGATTACCGGTTCACCATGTGCCCGCACCGCGACGGCAGGCGCGCTCAGACAGCCTTGAGCTGCCCGCCGTCGATCAGGTAGTCCGCACCCGTGACGCTGGCGGTGGTGTCGGAAAGGAGGAAGGTGATGAGGGACGCGACTTCCTTCGGCTCGACCAAGCGGCCGGTGGTGATGCCGAGAGCTCCGGGTGCCTGCTCGACGAAGGAGGCGATGTCCATACCGAAGGCCGCCGCCACCTGCCCACCGAACTTCTCCGGGCTGTCATAGATGGAGCTGCGCACCAGTCCGGGAGAGACGGTGTTGACGCGCACGCCCTGGGGGCCGAACTCCTCGGCCAGGGTCTTGCCGAGTGCGGTGAGTGCCGCCTTGGCCGTGGAGTAGGCGACGGGGCCGAGACCCGGCAGGTGCGCGACGACCGAGGACACGTTGACGATCGCCCCCTTGCGCTCGATGAGGCTGGGGAGGGCGGACCTGCTGACCCGGACGGTGCTGAGCAGGTTGATGTCGAGAATGGACGTCCACTGCTCGTCGTCGGTGTCGAGGAAACCCTTGACGGCGAGGTCGTCACCACCACCGACGTTGTTGACCAGCAGGTCGATTCCGCCCAGCTCCGTGAGGGCTGCGTCGATCAGGGTGCGCGCCCCCTCGGCGGTACCGAGGTCGGCGCTCACGGTGAGGGCGCCGGTCTCCTTGAGCTCGCTGGTGATCGTGCGGGCGGCACCGAGGACGCGGACGCCTTCTGCTGTCAGCGCCTGGACGGTGGCCAGTCCGATTCCCCGGCTGGCTCCGGTGACGACTGCGGTCTTGTTGGTGAGGTCGAGATTCATGGTCATCCTTTTCTTGAACTGTAGGTACAAAATTTGGCCATGAAGCGGCATGTCCGAATCCATACGTGCAGCAGGAGTCAGAGGTCTGCGGCAGGAGTCAGAGGAGGTCGATGGTGGTGTCGATCACCCTGAGGAGGCGGTCGGGCACCGACTCGACACGGGCCGTGAGCCGCATGCCGTTGACGGTGTTCAGCAGCATGCTGGCGAGGGCCTTCGCATCACGCCCGGCATCGATCTCCCCGGCGCGCTGGCCCTCCTCGATCAGGGCGCGGAAGGCGCCCTCCATGCGGTCGAACATGCCCTGCACCTGCACCGTCACGGATTCGTCCGTGCGGCCGAACTCCATCGCGGCGTTCAGGCCCAGGCAGCCACGGCGGTCGGGGTCGGCGAGGTCTGTCTGCGCGATGAAATGCAACGCCTTGCGCAGCCGCTCCCTCACGGGCCCGGAGCCCTCGAGCACCTCCGTCACGGCCGAGTTCTGCAGGTCCAGATAGCGCCGCAACGCTCGGTCGAACAGTTCGCGTTTACTCCCGAAAGCGTTGTAGAGGCTGCCCTTGCCGATACCCAGGGCGTCGACCAGGCATTGAGGCGTGGTGGCGCCATAGCCCTGACGCCAGAACACCTGCATCGCCTGCTCGACCGCCGCGTCAGGGTCGAACTGCTTGGGCCTTCCCATGGCACAGACCCTAGCACCATTCTGGACCTACGAGTCAAATACCCGTCCGCGCTCGGCCGGGCATGCGAGCGCCTTGGGGCGGTACTACTGAGCCGAGTCGCCGGACCGGAGCGTGAGGGCTCCGACCCACAGCACGCCCGGGTTGATGCGCTCGGGGTGGAGGCTCGTCATCCCCTACGACGTCACCGGCGACAGCCAGCTTCAGGCTGGGCACCCAGAGCACGGTGGTGTCGTCGCTGTCGCTGTGCCCGACCTCGACGGGGATGAGCGTGTGCCCCTCCAGGCTCAGTCCCTCCTCGCCGAGGACCTGCACGTCGACGGGGGCCGTCGGGATCCGGCCGGGGAACTGCCGTCAGAACATCGTGTTGGCGTTGGCGGAGGCCTCCGGCACGTCCTGCGTGGCGTCCCAGTGCTCGACGATCTTTCCGTCCCGCACCCGGAAGAGGTCGATGACCGCCCGCCCGCGCTCGCCCGGTGCGTCGACGTAGTGGCTCTGGACGGCCACCAGATCGCCCTCGGCGACGACCCGCTTGGGCACCACGCTCAGCTGCGGGAACCGCTCGAAGTACGCGCCAAGGCCGGTCTTCACGCCCACCGCGCCGTCGGGGACGTTCGGGCTGTGCTCGTGGTACTCGGTGCCCAGGTACGTGTCGACGGCGGCCAGGTCCTTGCGGACCAGGAGCTGGTCCACGTAGTCGGTCACGATCTTCTTGTTGTACGCAGTGAACCACCGCTGCCCCGGCGCCCCGACCTGCGGACGACTGAGGGTGGAGAACATGTCGTTGCCGTTGGCCGTGGTCGCCGGCACCTCCTGCAGGATGTCCCAGTGCTCGGCGATCCTTCCGTCCTGGAAGCGGAAGATGTCGAAGACGGAGAGCCCGGGGGTGCCGGGGATCAGGGCGCCGTGGGAGTGCAGAAGCACCAGATCGCCCTCGGAGACGACCCGCTTCTCCTCGTACGTGGCGTCCGGGAACTGCTGCTTCCAGGCGGCACCGAAGGCCTTCATGGCCTCGGGGCCGTCGGGGGCCAGCGGGTTGTGCTGGATGTAGTCCGGCCGTACGTGACGGTCGATGACGGCCGTGTCGCCTCCCTCGAACGCGGCCCTGAGAACCTTGACGGCGATCTGCGCCTTCCCGCTCCCCTCCACGGTCAGCACGATCTTGCCGGTGGTACGGCCGGTCTCGCCGAGGGCGTGGGCCTTGGCGGCCTCGGCGAGCGGGAAGGTGGCCTCGATGTGGGCGCGCAGGGCGCCGGTTTCGACGAGGCCGGCGATGGCCTGCATGCCGGCCTGGTCGGCCTCGACGAGGAGGGACTCGTAGCGGATGCCCCGCTCGGCGATCTCCGCCAGCTCGTCGGGGCCGATGGGCACCGGCAGGATCGAGACGAGGGTGCCACCCGGGCGCAGAACGGCGAGGGAGCGGGCGCGGGCTGCGGTGTCCAACGAGATCGGGTCGAGGACGACGTCGATGTCCTTGACGGCCTCCGCGAAGTCGACGGTGCGGTAGTCGATGACCTCGTCCGCTCCGAGGTCACGCAGGAAGTCGTGCTTGGCGGCGCTGGCAGTGCCGATGACGTACGCGCCACGGGACTTGGCGATCTGGACGGCGAGGTGACCGACTCCGCCGGCCGCCGCGTGGATGAGGACGCGCTGCCCGGGCCGGACGTCGGCGGTGTCGACGAGTGCCTGGTAGGCGGTGAGGGAGGCCAGCGGGAGGGCACCGGCCTGGATGTGGTCGATGCCGGCGGGCTTGTGGGCGAAGGAGCGGGCAGGGGCGGTCACGTACTCCGCGTGAGAGCCGACCCCGTAGGGGTAGGGCAGCATGCCGAAGACCTCGTCACCCGGCTTGAACAGGGTGACGCCCATGCCGACGGCCTCGACCACTCCGGAGACGTCCCAGCCCAGGACGAGCGGCAGGCGGTCGATGGTCCGGGGCTGAGCCCGGTTCCACCAGTCGGTCGGGTTGACGCCGGCCGCGCGGACGGCGACCAGGATCTCGCTCAGGCCCGGCACAGGCCTGGGAAGTTCGACCTCCTTGAGTACCTCGGGGGACCCGTGGGTGTCCTGGCGGATGGCGCGCATGGTGGCGGTGTCGGAATTCGTCATGCGCCCAGCGTCGCCGCCTGCCCCCTTCGACACCATGGCATGAATGCCAACTTTCAACGGGATCACGCCATGGCGCATGCGTGCCAAGTCGCCCGCCGAGCGGGCGCGGTCGCGCACGTTGCCCCGGCGAGTCGGCACCGACGACATCAGAAGCGGTCCCGGTCGGGCCGATCGGCCCGCTCGGTGTGGCCGCAGCGCGGACAACGCCGCGAGGTAGGGGCAGCGTCCGCCTCAAGGCACGGCACCCCGGCCTGGCGGACCTGGCTCGGCCAGGTCCTGTCCGAGCCGGCACAACGGCCAGGAGGAGAGGGTGGCCCGCTGATCGCGACGAACCCGTACTCGCTCACGGATCGCCACCGAGTGCCCCGACGGCGATCGCGCGACCGCTGCTCCCCCGCGCTCGGCTTCGCTCGCGCGGGAGGTGCCCCCCATCGCGACGGACACGATCTCCTGTCCCTGCCCGTCACCGGATGCGCCGTCAGGTCGGTGGTGAAGCAGGCACAGGGCTACCGGCCACCCGGGGACGGGCCCTCGACTCCGGGGCCCGGGAGATCGGCCTCGCCAGAGATCTCGCGCCCCGGCGTGATCTCCCCGGAGGCGAGGCGAAAGCCGGTCTGCTCACCGTCGATGAGATGCGGGTCCGAGAGGCAGACACCGGCGGCTCTCACTTTCACGCGTACCCACCCGGAGGCCGCAACTCCGGGTGGGTACCTCCTTGACCAGAACCGGAGCGCGTCGACGCCCAGTCGTGGCACATACGTCGTTGCGCCTTCCGTCGAACGGATCTCGCAACTGGCGAGCCCGGACCGGTCAGATCTTGGTCTTCTCGCGAACCCACGCGCCGATCTGCGCGATTGCGGCGTCGGCCTCCGGAACGCGGCCGGCGCCGAAGACGTACGAGTGCTGGCCACCGGGGACCACCACGGTCGCCGTGTCGATTCCGGCGTCCTTGACGCGGGCAGCGAACTCCCCGTCCTCGCCGGCGAGGATCTCGTACGTTCCCCAGGAGACGAGAGTGGGGGGCAGACCACTCAGGTCCGCCCGGTTCAAGTTGATCCTGGTGTCCGTGAACGCGATGCCCGTGCCGCCGACCCAGGACTCCCGGAAGAACTCCAGGATCCCCTTGCTGAGTATCTTGTCCGTCTCGGCGTTGGTCTCCATGGTCTCGTTGGAGATTTCGAGGTCGCACCAGGGAGAAATCGACACGATGGCACCGGGCAGAGGCTGCTTCTTGTCGCGGAGGCGAAGCGCCAGCGCGACCGCGAGGAACCCACCGATCGAGTGGCCGACCGTGATGATGTTCCCCGGCGCATACCCTTCGGAGAGCAGCCAGTTGAAGGCCGCCTCCACATCGTCCAGCTGGGCCGGGTACTTGTGTTCCGGCGCCCGCCGGAAGTCCACGACCAGTACGGGGGCTCCAGCGGCCTTGGCGATATGGCCTGCGAGCTTCCGGTCGACGAATGCCGACGACACAACGGAACCGCCGGCATGACCGTGCAGGAGGACATGGTCGGTATTGGATTCGACCGGTTCGCACCAGATCCCCCGAACACCCCCGGCATCCACCTCCCGATAGGTGACGCCTTCCGGCTCCCGGGCCTTGAGATGGACACTCTCCACCCGGGTGCGCGTCGCGTCCAACTCCGACTCGGGAACCCCCAGTCCGGCCATCCAGTCCGCAAATTCGATCGCTTCTGGGCTCAGCTCAACAGCGTCATCAGACACACGGCACCTCCATGGGGCCTTTGTTGGGCACACCCGGCCCGCATGGTCGTTCCCTTCGAGAACGCGTCAGGAGCGAGGACCTCTTGAGGGGTGTGCAGCCGATTCGAACGTCGCACCCGAACGCCAAGTTGATAAAATCAACCCAGTGTTGGCGTTGCAACGATGTGGGCACCGCACAACCGGAGCCGTGCGGCGGTCACGGCCTGGCGGCCGTCAGAACATCGTGTTGTCGTTGGCGGAGGTCTCCGGCACGTCCTGCACGACGTCCCAGTGCTCGGCGATCTTCCCGCCCCGGAAACGGAAGATGTCGATGGCCGCGATCCCGCGGGTGCCAGGGGTCAGGACGACGCTGGAGTGCAGGAGCACCAGGTCACCCTCGGAGATGACCCGCTTGATGTCGTACGTGGCGTCCGGGTACTGCTGTCGCCACGCGGACTCGGGGAAACCGCAGGCATCTTGACGAACGACCCGCATGTGCGGCGGTGTTCGTCATGCGTCCAGCGTGGCTGCCGCCGCCGTTCGATACCATGGCATGAACGCCAACTTCCGACGGGATCGTGCCATGACCCTCGTTCACCGCATCGTCGTTCTGGCCGTCGACGGGGTATACCCCTTCGAACTGGGCATTCCCAGCCGGGTCTTCGGGGCCGCGGACGGCCGCTACGAGGTCCTCACCTGCACCGTCGACGGCCGCCCGGTCCGCACCAACTCCGACTTCTCGATCACCGTCGAGCACGGCCCGGAGGTACTGCGCACCGCCGACACCGTCGTCGTCCCGCCCTTCGTCACCACCGCCGTCACCCGGGAAGTGCCGCGGGCCGTGGTGGAGGCACTCGCGTCCGCGGCTCCCGGCACACGCCTCGTATCGATCTGCACCGGCGCCTTCGTCCTCGCCGCCGCCGGGCTCCTCGACGGCCGGCCGGCCACCACTCACTGGGTGGTCGCGGACCTCTTCCGCGAATGGTTCCCCAAGGTCCAACTGGATCCCGACGTCCTGTTCATCGACGACGGGGACGTGCTGACCTCGGCCGGCGCCGCCTCCGGGCTCGACATCTGCCTGCACATCATCCGCAAGGACCACGGCAGCGAAGTCGCCAACCAGGTGGCCCGCATGTGCATCGTCCCCCCATGGCGCGACGGCGGGCAGGCGCAGTACATCCAACGCCCGGTGCCGGAAACCACGGCCAGCGGAACGGCCACCGCGCGCCAGTGGGCGCTGGAGAACCTCCACGAGCCGATGACCCTGGCGGACCTCGCCAAGCACTCCCACATGAGCCTGCGCACCTTCGCCCGCCGCTTCACCGACGAGGCGGGCATGAGCCCGGGACGCTGGCTGATCCAGCAGCGCGTGGACCGGGCACGACACCTCCTGGAGACCACCGACCTGCCGGTGGACGAGATCGCCGGCCAGGTCGGCTTCGCGGGCGGCACGTCACTACGAGAACACCTGCATGCCGCCATCGGCGTCTCACCGCTGGCCTACCGGCGCACCTTCCGCGGCGCCCCGTCGGCCAACCCACCGGGCACCACCACACACACCGCTCTGCGAACGCAGTGAACGCAGTGATGATCCGGCCCGGCATCGGGGCCGCGCCGCAAACCGGCACCGCGCCTGAGTCGCTGCGGCAGTAGGCAGCGACTCAGGCACACCGGGCACCGAACTCGCTGCGGGCGGGCACCTCTCTTGCGGCCGTCGCCCCCTCCCATTTAGCATTATGATCGTAAGTTAATGAGTTCGGGAGCCGGGCAGAACACGGACGGCGGGCCGGCCACGACGGCCTGCCGCCTCGCTCGCGACCTCGGCCGCGTTCGCCCTTGCGACGTTCCTCGACCTCGATGTGGCCCTGGACGAGTAAGGCGGAGGTCCCTGCGAATCATGTCGAGCCATGACACACCCAAACCCGTCCGTGCGGACGCGGCACGCAACCGCACCCGTCTGCTCGACGCCGCGCGCATCGCGTTCGCGTCGGAGGCACCGGTGTCCCTGAAGCGGATCGCGCGGGACACGGGTGTGGGGATCGCCACGCTCTACCGGCACTTCCCCACGCGGGAAGCGCTGGTCGAAGCGATCTACCAGCATGAGCTGACCCAGCTGTGTGCCGACGCCGAGGACCTGCTCGGCGGCGCGGAGGATCCGGCCCACGCACTGCGCAGTTGGATGGACCGCTTCGCTGACTACGCGAGTACGAAACGAGAGACGGCAGACGCGCTACGCGCAGTTCTCGCGTCCGACATCGTGACCGCGTCACAGGCACGCGAGCAGCTCTGCGCCGCGGTGCAAGCCCTTCTTGACGCCGGAACAGTCACCGGGACGCTGCGCGGTGATGTCCACGCCGACGACATCGTCGTCACCCTCGTCGGTATGTTCACGACGACGTCACTGGCAGGCGGGCGCGACCAGTTGGGCCGCATGCTCGACCTGCTGATGGACGCCGTCCGACGCCCGGCCCCATGACGTACGGAGGCAGGGCCCCTTGGCAGCTCGAGCTGGTGAAACCGGTCCGAATGCCAGGGGATCCTGTTGCCCCGCTACATGTTGATCATGTGGCCGGCGAGGCCGTGCACGGCTTCCTTCACGGCCTCGCCCAGCGTCGGGTGGGCGTGGACGTTGCGGGCGACCTCGTGGACGGTGAGGTCCCACTGCTGGGCCAGGGTCAGCTCGGGGAGGAGTTCGGTGACGTCCGGGCCGATGAGATGGGCTCCGAGGAGCTCGCCGTACTTGGCGTCGCTGATCAGCTTCACGAAGCCGGTCGCGTCGCCCAGACCGTGGGCCTTGGCGTTCGCGGTGAACGGGAACTTGGCGACCTGGACGTCGAAACCCTTCTCCCTCGCCTGGGCCTCGGTGTAGCCGAAGCTGGCGATCTGCGGCTGGCAGAACGTGGACCGCGGGATCATCACGTAGTCCAGCTCCATGGTTTCCGCGTCCGCGATCGTCTCGGCGGCGACCACGCCCATCGCCTCGGCGGCGTGCGCGAGCATCAGCTTCGCGGTGACGTCGCCGATGGCGTAGATGTGCGGGACGGAGGTGCGGCAGCGGCCGTCGACGTCGATCGCGCCGCGCTCGGTGACGCGCACGCCGGTGTTCTCCAGGCCGTAGCCGGCGACGTTCGGGGCGAAGCCGATCGCCTGCAGGACCTTGTCGGCCTCTAGGATCTGCTGGGTGCCGTCCTTGCCGGTGACCGTGACGCGGACCTGCGGGCCGGACTCGTCGATCGACTCGACGCGGGTCGAGGTGAGAACGTCGATGCCCAACTTCCGGTATTGCTTGGCAAGTTCGGCGGAGACCTCGGCGTCCTCCAGCGGGGCGATCCGGTCCAGGAACTCGACGACGGTGACCTTCACGCCGTAGTTGTGCAGCACGTAGGCGAACTCGACGCCGATGGCCCCGGCGCCGGCGATCACGATGGACTGCGGCAGGTCCTCGGCGAGGATCTGCTCCTCGAACGTCACCACGCGCGACGTACGGCGGGTGCCGGGCAGCAGCTTGGGGCTCGCCCCGGCGGCGATGATGCAGTGATCGAAGCCGATGGTGCGGGTGTTGCCCTCGTAGTCGGCCACCTGGAGGGTGTGCGGGTCGAGGAACGTGCCGCGGCCGCTGATCTCCGTGATCTTGTTCTTCTTCATCAGGTAGTGGACGCCCTTGACCCGGCCGTCGGCGACCTTCCGGCTACGACGGAAGGCCTCCCCGTAGTCGAAGGAGACCTCACCGTCCACCTTGATGCCGAAGGTCTTCGCCTCGCGCGTGAAGAGGTGCGCGAGCTCGGCATTGCGCAGCAGGGCCTTGGTGGGGATACAGCCCACGTTCAGACAGACGCCGCCCCAGTACTTCTCCTCGACGACCGCGACGCGCTTGCCCAGTTGGGCGGCCCGGATGGCGGCCACATATCCGCCGGGACCCGCGCCGAGTACGACGACGTCGAAGCGCTCACCCTGCTCGTCCATGGACGGTTCCTTTCCGCTGGGGCGGCCAGCTCCTCTGGGGGGCCGACCCTCTCCCGATCGAACAACCTGTTCATCAACTCGACAGCGGCGCATCCGCCACCGCCCGCCACAGGGGCGCCGGTGGCGGACGAGGGAGGCGACCCTATGGTTCGCCACCTCGCCGGCGGTTCCCCGGACGTCCGCTTCAGCGCCTTGGCTCCGTGATCTATGCCCGCGCGGCCATCATCGACGGCGGGCCGACGCCCCGTCGACTTCGTGTACTCCGGCCTCGGCGGCGCCGAGCCTGAGGGTCTCGAGGCCGAAGGCGGCAACCGGGCCGTGCGCACCGGGCTTGAGGACGGCATCCGGCTGTGCCGCGCGGGCGGCGCCCCACGCCAGGAGGGATCCCGTCATCTCGTACGGATCGGGTCCGTTGAGGGCTGTCGTGGCCAGGGGCCGACCGTGGCCGTCGCGGGCGACTGCGATCACCAGGGAACGGCCATCGGGGTCCGGCTCACGCTGTGATCCCGGGAGCCGCTCGGACCACCGTGCCAGAGCGGCCCGCACCTTCGCCGAGCGCAGCAGGGGTACCTGGATCGTGGCGGCGATCTGCACCGGGCGCGTCCACCGTCCGAGCCACCCCAGGCCCACCTCGACGCTCTCCAACTGGGGGAAGACCTCCGGCAGTCCGAGATGCTCCGTGCCCGGGACGGTCATGGCCGCACGTTTCACACCGCTGTAGTGGAAGGTACGCACCCGCTTGCCGGCGCGCTCGTCGACCATCCGGGCGGCAGCCCAGGGGCGCGGTCTGCGGTACGCGAACCCGTCCTCAGCCGCCGCACCGACCAGCGTCTGACGTGTGCCTCCCGTGGTCAGGGTGAACGCGTCGCGCAGGGTGCTGCGGTAGAGCAGCTCGGCCCCGTGTCCGGAACGGGTGATGAAGTAGCCGGTCTCCACGTGGCGTGCCCGCTCACCCGCCCGCGTCAGGGCGAGCGCGCCGGCCAGGTTGCCCGGCACGTAGTCGTAGCCGAACGCGGGCACGAGGGTCGCTCCCCGGACGGCCGCGACGGCGTCCAGCTCGAAGAGGACGCGGCGGGCGAAGGTCCCCTCCCCCGTCGAGTCGAAGTAGTGCGCCCCCGCCCGCGCGGCAGCCGTGACCGTGGCCATACCGAGCCGCATGAACGGCCCGACCGTGGAGACGACGACATCGCCGGGCTCCACGAGGCGCGCGAGGTCGGCCGCCGAGGTGACGTCGACCTCGGCCACCGGCAGCTCCGCCTCGTAGCGGTCGGCCAGGGTCAGCATCCTGGTCCGGCTCCGCCCGGCCAAGGTCGGCTTCTCACCTCGTGCGAGCAGTTCCCGGAGCACACGCTGCCCGGTGTACCCCGTCGCACCCAGCAACACGATCCTGCGCTTCTCCACGGCTCCGCCTGCCTTCCGGAGAGCATTGTCACGACGACCTTCGACTGACCGTGAGTCATTCACTGACCTCAGGTCATCGAATATACGATGGTGTACATGCGAGGGCCAAACCGACGACAGATGTATGCGGAGCAGACCCGGGCGGACCTGGTGGCGGCCGCGCGGAAACTGTTCGTCAACAACGGGTTCGCGGACACGTCGGTCGAGGCCATCACCGGGGCGGCGCTGGTGAGCAAGGGCACCTTCTACCACCACTTCCCGGACAAGAAGGCGATGTTCGCCGAGCTCTACACGGAGCTGATTCAGCAGGTCGGTGTCCTGGGAGACGCGACGGCCGAGGCGATCCGTGCGACACCGGACCAACCCGCTATGACCGCGGTGGCCAACCTCACGCACGCCTTCCTGCGGCGGACCATCGACGACCCCCTGCACCGGGAGCTGATGGCCCAGGCACCCTCGGTCCTGGCAGGGCAGTACCGGCACATCAACGACACCGTCGCCCAGCCGCCGATCGAACGGCTGCTGACCGTTCTGGCCGAACGCGGTGACCTGCAACCGGACGTTCCCGTCGCCACTGTCGCCCGGTTGCTGTTGGCCGGCCTGTGTGAGGGCAACCAGATCATCGCCGCCGCGGCGGACCGGGAGGCCGCCCTGAACAGGACGTTCCGTGCGATCACCCTGCTGATGTCGGGCCTGGCGGCCGACGGCATCAGCGCCCGCGGTTGACCTGCACCGGGGCCTGATGGACGGCGTCGGCGTATGGCTACCCGCCTCGGCCGCCATGGCCTGTCGCTACCGTCCCGCCTCGTCCTCGATGTCGCGGACCAGGTCGATGGCCCGGCCCAGGGTGGCGAGCCGGGCGTCGAGGGTCTCGCCGGCGGGATAGAAACGAACGGTGTCGACACCGGCGTCGCGCCACACACGCAGCCGGGCGCGCACCATGCCCTCGGTTCCGATCAGTGTGGTCGCCAGGACCATCTCGTCGGTGACCAGGCCGGCAGCGCCGTCCCGGTCCCCGGCCTGCCAACGCGTCCGGACCTCGGCCGCCACCTCGGCCCAACCCTGGCGGCTGTAGGCGTTGTTGTAGAAGTTCGTGGTCGCGGAGCCCATGCCGCCGAGGCTGAAGGCCAGTTCCTTCTTGCGTCCGGCCACCATCGCGCGCAGCGCGTACTCGTCGTCCGCGAAGGCGACCTCGGCGCCCTGGCAGATGTCCAGGTCCGAGCGGGTGCGACCGGCGGCGGTCAACCCCTGGTCAAGGTGGTCGAAGTACGCCTCCTTGGCGCCTTCGGGTACGAAGCTGGTGCCCAGCCAGCCGTCGGCGATCTCACCCGTCAGATGCAGCATCTTCGGCGAGAGGGTGGCCAGGTAGACGGGGATGTCGTACTCGGCGCGCATCGACAGACGCATGGGCTTCGTCTCGCCGGGCAGCGGGATCCGGAATCGGCAGTCCTGGATGCTGCACGCGAGCGGCCTGGCCGTGCCACGGTCGCCCCGAGTCCGCCTCCGGCTCAGCGCCTTCGGGCCCCCGAGGCTCCGCGCTGGCCGTGGGAGAAGTCCGACGGCACCACCCAACGAATCACTCAGCGCACTCTTGCCAACCCTCGACGCAGCCACATAAGATTACGAACATAATTTAATAGGCTTACGGTTCACCCCCCGGAACGCCGAGGAGTTCGCCACTCAGGCAACTTCCTCACCGGCTCACGACACTCGAGCGCAGCCCGACACTCGCCTGGCGGTCTGCGCAGGGCGACGGCGCATCACGGTACGGCGATCGCACCGACGGTCCGGGAGCGCGTCGACCCGCCATCCGACCGCGCGCGCCGCAAGGAGTTCTGCGGCCACGGCTCTTGTCGTGCCAGTTGTTCACAAAATTGATCAGAGAGAGAATAATATGACCAGCAAATTGACTCTGAGTGTCTTCACCGCGCCGTCCCGCCCCGTGAATGGACCCCCCGCCATACCTGCGCCGCAGGGAGGCTGGACCTGGCCGCCGACGGCAGCGACTTTGATTGCCGGCGAACGTGAAGCCATTCTTGTCGATACGGTTCCGACGGTGGAAGACTCACGGAAACTGGCAGACTGGATCGAAGCCAGCGGCAAGGAACTGACCACCATCTACATCACCCATGGTCACATCGACCATTACCTCGGCTCGTCGACTCTTGTCGACCGGTTCCCTCGAGCCCGACTGGTGGCCACAGAAGCCGTTGCACGTGACATCAAGACAGAAGCTGAATCCGGCAACGATCGAGACTTCTATGGCCAGATGTTCGTCGACGAACTCTGCTCGACGGTAATTGAGCCGGAGGTTCTCGCAGACCATCGCCTCGAACTGGAAGGTCACGATGTAATCGCCGTGGCGACCGGACAGTCCGATGTCAAGGATTCCTCGTACATACATGTTCCAGATCTCTCCGCTGTAATCGTCGGCGATATCGCATACAACGACGTACACCCCACCCTCATCGGCAGTGACCACGAGTCGCGACTGGCGTGGATCCAGACGTTGTCACAGATCCAGGACCTGAAGCCAAGCATTGTCGTCGCCGCTCACCGGCGCTCGGACGCCACGAACAATGCTGAAGTTCTCGCCGACACAATCGCCTACCTTCAGAAAGTGGACCGCTTCTTGCCGGGGAACCGACTGCAGTGCAGTTCATTGAGCAGATGATCGAGGCCTATCCCACCCGGCTCAATATCAGCACCCTGCTCTACGGGGCGGCACTCCTCGGACTGAAGATGCCGTAGCCGGCACGGTCGAACAGAAACTTCCCTGGGTGGTGGCTCCCAGACACCGCTTCACCAATGTCAGCTGTATCCACCGTAAGGGCTGACTCGCATTTCAGGAGGCAGTCATGGCAGGTTTGCATTCCTTGGGCAACAGGTTCCGATTTTTGAGGCCCGCCACCTTCGGTGCACATCCGAGCGGAAATCGACTGGAGAGAATCCAGCGATCGCCAAACTTCAAGAACGGGTCATTCCGTAATCTCTTGGAGACGCACACACGTCCCTCCGGACCTATCCGCGAGCTCGCAAAGAGCGCCTTCAGCAAAGAAGAACGAGTACTTCGCGCCCCCGCCAGTCAGGTCCCAATGCACCCCAAGACCCTCGCGGACATCGCCAAGCCACCGGCTTCGGGGCTCCGCCTGACCTGGATGGGGCACGCCAGCGTACTCGCGGAGATCGACGGGCATCGCGTGCTCTTCGACCCCGTCTGGGGCGAGCGCTGCTCGCCTTTCGCGATCTCGGGCCCCAAGCGGCTGCACCCGGTGCCCCTGCCGCTCGCCGCACTCGGCGCGGTCGACGTGGTGATCATCTCGCACGACCACTACGACCACCTCGACCTGCCCACCATCCGAGCACTGGTCGGTACGGACACGACGTTCGCGGTGCCGCTGGGCGTCGGCGCCCACCTGGAGCACTGGGGGGTCTCGGCAGATCGCATTCGCGAGCTGGACTGGCACGAATCGACGCAGGTCGGCGGCCTGACCCTCACCGCGACACCCGCCCGCCACTACTGCGGCCGCGGCCTGCGCCTCGCGCGGCACACGCTGTGGGCCTCCTGGGTCGTGGCCAGCGACGAACACAGGATCTACCACAGTGGGGACACGGGCTACTTCGAAGGCTTCAAGGACATCGGTGCCGAGCACGGTCCGTTCGATGCCACGATGATCCAGATGGGCGCCTACAGCGATTTCTGGCCCGACATTCACATGACGCCCGAGGAGGGCACGCGGGCCCACCTGGATCTGCACGGCGGACTGCCGGGAGGCGTCATGCTGCCGATCCACTGGGCAACCTTCAACCTGGCCCAGCACCCCTGGGCGGACCCTGGCGAACGCGCACTTGTCGCCGCCCATTCGGCCGCCGTGAAGCTCGCGCTACCCCTTCCAGGCGAGCCCTTCGAACCCACGGCCGGGATCATCCCATCGCAACCTTGGTGGCGTGACGCGGCCGTCACGCCAGCAGGCGGTTGGGCCCAGCTCAACGCACAAGCCTCAGGCAGAACGGACGACGTAGCGGGTGGATTCGAGGATCCGGAGACCGTTCCCGTCTTGTGATAGAGCTCGTCGGCGTGCAGCTGCCAGAAGGTCGTGTCCCTTGTCGTGGTGTAGCCGATCATCCGGCGGTCGTGTTGGTGGTGTTGGGTAGCGCGGGGGCGCTTTCGGGGCGCTCGGCGGGGTAGAGCTGGTCCATGCTTCCCTCGGGCAGGTAGCGCCGGGGGAAAGCGATCCACTCGTCGTGCAGTTCGAAGAGCACGGCGGTGACGAGTCGCAGGAGTGCGTCGTCGTTGGGGAAGACCTGGACGACGTCGGTGCGGCGCTTGACCTCGCGGTTGATCCGCTCCAGCGGGTTCGTGGACTGGATCTTCTTCCAATGTCGCTCGGGGAAGGCGGCGAAGGCGGTCAGGTCGTCCTTCGCCTCCAGCAGCATGTCTTTGACCTTGGGGAACTGCTTTCCGAGCATGTCGGCGACGGTGCCGAGCTGGGTGCGGACCGCATCCGCGGTGGGCTGGGCGAAGATCGTGCGGATCGTGGCGGCAGCCATCTCGGCCGCTTCCTTGTTGATCACGCTGATGACGAGCCGGACCCCGGTCAGACCGCGTTCGCGCAGGTGACGCAGGAACTCGGTCCAGAACACCTCGGTCTCGCTGTCGCCGGCCATCACACCCAGTACCTCCCGGCCGCCGTCCTCGGTGATCCCGGTGGCGATCACCACGGCGCGGGACACGATCTGGTGCTCGACCCGCGCCTTGCAGTAGGTCGCGTCCAGGTAGACGTAGGGGAAGCGGACGTGGTCCAGGGGCCGGGCACGGAACACGGTCAGCCGGCCGTCCAGGTCCTGGCAGATCCGCGAGACCTCGCTCTTGGAGATCCCGGTGTCCGCGCCGAGGGCCTTGACCAGGTCGTCGACCGACCGCGTGGACACGCCGTGGACGTAGGCCTCCATGATGACCGCATACAGGGCCTGGTCGATGCGGCGGCGCCGCTCCAGCAGGGCGGGGAAGAAGCTCCCGACCGGAGCTTGGGGATCGCGAGGTCCAGGTCGCCGGCCTGAGTGCTGAGCGTCTTGTCGCGGTGGCCGTTACGAAGCGCGGTGCGCAGGTCGGTGTGCTCGTTCCACTCCGCGCCGATCCGGACCGTGGCCTCGGCCTCGATCAGCTCCTGGAGCATCCGCTCGGCCACATTGCGGACGAGTTCGAGCCCGTCCGCCGACGTAGTGACTCAAGCAGCCGGAGTAAGTCATGCTGAGACAGGGCCATCCTGCACCTCCCGCGTTGAACTGCCCGTTCACTACGGAGAGTTGCACGATGGCCCACCTTGCGGGCAGGGAGCGAAAACCCATCGGCATACGCCCCCGGCGCACTCCCCAACCTTGATCGGCTACACCACGTCAAGGGACGCCATCTGCCAGAAAGGATGCCGCTCCGGGCGGAAGGGCTGAACCACCTGCTGTGCGAAGCAAATTGACGAGGTCGCACGGCCGCCATGCTGGCATCCAGTTGTCCGGCGTGACGGACAACGCACTGTAGCCGACGGCGTCGAACCCGCTGAAGGAACTCACGGTGGCACCCGGCCATTGGTCATCACCGGCACCTGGAACACGTTCGCAATACCACGCAATGGGGGAATCGATGGAGGGCGTGCTGCCCTTCGGATGGGTGAGGGATCGTAAGGTGCGGTACGCGAAAGAGTACAAGCAGGATATGCGGCAGCTGATCATCGACGCCGCCGGACGTCGACTGGAGCAGGACGGCATCGACGGATCGGGCATTTCCACGCTCATGAAGGACGCGGGACTGACCAACGGTGCCTTCTACATCCACTTCGCGTCCAAGGACGATCTCGTCGCCACCGCCGTCGCCGACCAAGTGCGCGCACAGCACGAATACATTGACGCGCATTCCCCGCCCGGCCGTGCCGGCCTGGAGCAGATCGTGCGCCAGTACCTTTCGGGCACCGCGGCTGCCCCGTGGACGGCTGCCCCCACGCCGCCTTGTTGGACGAGATAGCGCGTTCCACGAACGCCACCAACCAGGCGTACACCGACGGCACTCTGGCCCGCATCGACGACACCGCCGCACGCATAGCCCCCCACGTCCACTGTCGGCCCGTGTGAAGGCGCTCGGCCTCCTCGCTGCCCTGGCTGACCGCCAACTCGCCGACGAACTCCTCGAACAGGGCGTCCACAACGCCCTCGCACTTCTTGGCACCGAGCAGTACAACTGACACGTTGCGACACCTCAGGGGAACTACCGGACGTTCCGAAGCCCCCCTGGAGCCATCTGTGCGTCCGCCCCTTCCGTCGCCCGTCGCTATCTCGACGCGCTCCGGGAGGCATGGCGGAAGATCGAGAAACATGCCACGGAGCCGCAGCAGGTGGCAGCATTGATGGCGCGACACTCGACTCGTCAGATGGTCTATGAGCGTGGCATGGGTATCACGATCGTCGAGCTGCAGTTGGCGGCGGCGCTCTATGAGGAGCTGCGCCCGGTGATCCGCGAATGGGGCCGTGCGTACGCGCAGATCGTGCGCAAGACACTACTGGCTCTGGGGTCGGCCGATCCCTACGCGGACGCGGCTCTGCTGATGAACACGATCAGTGGCCTTGTACTGGGGCAACTCGCCTTACCTAACGGCGATTTCGAGAACGGGAATGTCCGGCCGACCCTTCTGAGGCTGCTCCACTTGATCCGCGGCGAGCCTGCGCGCGACGTCTCCCACCAAGCTTGATCTTTTTCTCAGGTTGCAGATCAAGCCAGACGGCAGCCGACTGCCCAGAGGTACGGGCCCCCGCGGACTGGGGCGGTGGGGCGGCACCTTCGTGAATGGCCTGGCCCCCGCAACCCGCCTGGTCCCTGCGTGGCCGCCGCGGCCCTGGACTGGGGTGACATCGGCCGAGCGGCCCTTGGCCGTGAGACAGGGCGCCGGGGACGACATCTGCCTGCCGTGCGGAGCCCCCGGGTCCTGCGCCAGACCGGGCCGGGGGTGAAGCCCGTGCAGGCAGCTGTGCAGTATCTGGTCGCAGAAGCCGCGAGCCTGCCCTGCCGGTCACTCCCGGGCGGTCCCGAGGGTCAGGTCAGCTCGCGCTTGAGGATCTTGCCGGTGGCGTTCATGGGCAGTGTGTCCACGAATTGGATGATGCGTGGATACTTGTTGGCGGCCATGGTGGTGCGGCACCAGGCGATGAGATCGGCCTCTGTCAGCTCGGCGCCTGGCTTGAGGATGACGAACGCCTTGACCTCCTCGCCGTGGCTGGGGTGGGGGACACCGATCACAGCGGAGAGGCTGACCGCAGGGTGGGTGAGCAGGACTTCTTCCAGCTCCCGCGGGTAGACGTTGTAGCCGCCGCGGATGATCATGTCCTTCTTGCGGTCGACGATGTAGAGGTAGCCCTCTGAGTCCCTGGTGGCGATGTCGCCGCTGCGCAGCCAGCCCTGTGCGTCGACCGCCTCGGCGGTCGCTTCGGGGCGGCCGAGGTAGCCCTTCATGACGTTGTGGCCCCGCAGCCATATCTCGCCGGACTCGTCGACGGCGGCCTCGGTGCCGTCCTCACGCACCACTCGGACCTCGACACCCCAGAGCGGCACGCCGACCGAGCCCGGCTTGCGGGGCCGGTCCCGGTGGTTGAAGGTGGCCACCCCGCTGGTCTCCGACATACCGAAACCCTCCAGGATCGGGACGCCGAAGCGTTTCTCGAACTCGGTGAGGACCTCGACGGGCAGCGATGACCCGCCCGCTACCGCGACCCGCAGGTTGGCCGCGATCTTCGCGAGGTCGTACCGGTCAGCATCCGGGTAGTTGAGGAGGGCCCAGTACATGGTGGGCACACCGGCGAAGACGGTGACGTCCTCACTCTCCATCAGGGCCAGAGCGTCCGACGGGGTGAACCGTGCCTGCAGGACCAAGGCCGCGCCCACGGCGAGGCCGGCGTTCATCAGTACGCACTGGCCGAAGGTGTGGAACAGCGGCAGCGTCACCAAGTGGACGTCGTGCGGCCGGCTGCCGAGAAGCCGGTTGCACTGCAGAGCGATATGCACCAGGTTGCTGTGCGTCAGCTCGGCGCCCTTGGGCTGTCCGGTGGTGCCGCTGGTGTACACCACCACCGCAGTGTCCGTCTCCGCCGTCCGACGTGAGACAACCTCGGCGGGTTGCCCCTCGGTGAACCGGGCCAGTGTCTCTCCGGCCGTTCGGCCGCTCGTCGCCTGCGCGTCCTCGGTGAGCAGGACGAAGAGTTCACAGCCCGGTGTGGCCTCGAAGGCGGCCCGTCCCCGCTCACCCATCGGCAGGTCGTCGCTGCCCTCGAAACAGAAGTACGCCCGCGCCTGTGAGTCGCGCAGGTGATAGGCCACCTCCCGTTCCGTCAGCAGAGTGCTGAGCGGGATGACGGCGGCACCTGCCTTGAGGATCCCGTAGTAGACGATCGGGAAGTACGCCAGATTGGGGCAGCTGAGCGCAACCAGGTCTCCGCTCCCGATGCCACGGGCCAGCAGAGCGGCGGCCACGCGGTTTGCCTCCGCGTTGAGCTCGGCGTAGGTCCACCGTTCCTCTCCCTGTATCAGCGCGGTGTGGTCGGGGCGGGTGCGTGCGGTGTCCTCCAGCAGGACAGCGAGGTTGAGCATGTGTACCTCCACGAGGTCACATCGTCGGGACACCCCGCCGGCCGGGGCGCGTGGTGGTGGCATTCAGCGATCGAGCCGGTCGGCGCTGCCTCACCCGGCCCGGGGACGCGGCGCCGGATCCGGAGTGCCACTGGACCGCCGCCCTGAATCGACTGGTGTCGGCGGGCCGTTCGGTGGCGTCAGGCGGCGAGGAAGTTGGTCACCTGAGCGACGAATTCCTTCGCGTACTGAAAGAGGAAGGCGTGGCCGGCGCCGGTGTAGAGCACGAGAGTGGCGTCGGCGAGGTGCTGGACCGCCACGTAGGAGTTGTGAGCGGGGATCATCACGTCGTGCAGGCCGTTGGCGTAGAGGACGGGCTGCTTGATGGCCTCCAGCTCCGCCTGCACCTCGTCGAAGGGGACTGCAAGAAGCATGCCCACCGCGGCGAGCTGGCCGTTCGCCGCCGCCTCGGAGATGCCGGGGCCCCCTGCGCCGAGCCGGGTGGAGACGTGGGTGAAGTGGTCGCGCCCGGCGGCGCGGGCCGCGTCGGTGTCGGGGTAGAACAGGTACGTCATGTCGTCCTGGTCGCCGCCATCGGGTTTGGACATGATGCCCAGGACCTTCTCGCTCATGGGCGGTGCGCCGGGCACCCAGCCAGCCGGGCCGCTGCCCGCCACGACGAGCCTGCGCACCAGCTCGGGGCGCCGCACGGCCACCCGCTGGGCGACGATGCCGCCCAGAGACCAGCCGAGCAGGTCGGCCTGCACGAGGCCGAGCGCGTCGATGAACTCGATGGCTCCCTCAACGAATCCTTCGAGGGAGTCGCGCGGCTCACCGTCGGTGTAACCGACCCCGACGTTGTCGAACACGATCACGTCGTGGTCGGCGGCCAGGTAGTCCAAAAATTCTGGATCCCACCAGTCGATGGTCCCGCGGAAGCGGTTCAGCAGGACCAGCGGGACACCGCCCTGCGACCCCACCCGCCGGTAGGTGAACGTCGCGGAGGGACCCTCCACGGAGAGGCCCTCAGCCTTGTCTGCCAGATACGGGCTCATGACGGCCTTCCTTACTGGTAGGTGTGCTTGAGGTTTCGCGGGTGCCGTGAGGCGTTGTTGCCGTTGTTCTGCCGATCTCAGCTGGCGAGCTTGTTGGTCTTGCGGATCTGTCCGTCGAAGGCTCCGGCGGGAATGAAGCGGCGCGCCGTGCTGATGCGCCGGGCGTTGCGGCTGGCGCCGTACCGCAGTTGCGGTTTGGCGTCGGTGGCGGCCGCGACGATCGCCTTCGCGACGGTGGCGGGGTCGTCGCCGTCCTTGTTGAACGCCGCCGCCACCTGGTCGGCGATGCGCCGCTGCTCCGCGTAGATCTGCAGGGGCATGTCGGGCTCGACGGCGTTCGCCTCGAACGGGGTGTTGGTGCCGGCCGGCTGGACGAGAAGGGCCCGGACCCCGTGCTCGCGGATCTCGTGGTCCAGGGACTCGGTGTACCCCTCGACCGCGTGCTTGGACGCCGCGTAGGCGGCCATGTAGGGCTGGGGGATGAAGCCGAGGATGGACGAGATGTTGATGATGCGCCCGCTCCCCTGGGCGCGCATGTGCGGCAGGACGGCCTTCGTCATGCGCATCACGCCGAAGACGTTGATGTCGAAGACGCGCTGGGCCTGCGCGACGGAGTTCTCCTCGTCGGCGCCCGAAGAGCCGATGCCGGCGTTGTTGACCAGGACGTCGATCCGCCCGAACCGATCGATCACCTCCCCGACCGCGGCAGCGACCGAATCGTCGCTCGCCACGTCGAGACCGAGGAAGGTCACACCGTCACGACGGGCGCCCCCCGACGCCTTCCGGCTCGTGCCCACCGTCTCGAAGCCCGCTGCGGCGAGCGCGAGCGCAGCCGCCTTTCCGATACCGGAGGACGCACCCGTCACGAGTGCCACCGGCCCAGTTGTTGTCATCACGGTCTCCCAGTTCATTGGATTACGTTCATAATTCTATGCATGAAGGATCGGCGATTGGCAAGTGGTCTGAGGTGGCGAGAGGAAGGACGGCACGTGGGAAGGCCGACAAGTGGTAAGCGGTGGATCATCATGGCGGCCGGATACCGCTTCGCCTCAAGCGGTACTGCAGGACGGCTCGCGGATCTCCACTGACAACCGCGAGGCCGACCGACCGCAGTCCCCGCCCAATTTCCCCGCGGTACCTGTGCTCACAGGGCGACGCCGACGCCGATGACGGTGCATTCGGCGACGACTGGATGTGCGGCCAGAGCCACTGCCAGACCGCCGGTGTTCGTCAACAAGATCGCGGCGACCGGGCTCTTCCTGCTCGACGCGATCGCTTTCGCCGGCAATTTCGATTCGTCGCGACAGTCTTCAATGCCGAAGACGGTCGCCGGGCTCACGCCAGTCGGCAGTCCACACCCTGTCGACGCCGGCTCTCTACTGCGTCGGCATCAGCACGCGCGCCAACTGCCGTGACTGCGCGACCAAGCGGCCTGCGGAGTCCCACACCTCCGCGTCCTCCTCCAGGTAGCCGTGTGCGAAGTTACGTGTCGACTGCTTCAGCCGGAGCCAGCCAGGCGCGGGCTTCGCCCGCACGTGCACCGTGAGTTCCAACGTCGGCGTCCAGCCGGCTATCCCGAAATCGAAGCTGGTAGGCGGCAGCGCGTCCGCCGCGAGCAACAGCAGCAGCAGGTCCGGCTCGCGCCCGTCCGGCAGCCGGAACCAACCCTGGACCAGGCCCCGCCCGGTCGGCCGTCCTACCGTCCACCCTGCTGTCGCCGGGTCCAGGCGCAGGTCGATCCGGTCAAGGATCGGGGCCTGCTTGAGGAAGTCCGGCGGCGCTGCCTCCCTCCCGGCGCATTCCTCCGGGGGCGGCATCTCGGGAGGTGTGGCCGAGGTCCGTACGTCGGAGGCGTCATGACTGTCCAGGTCGCCGTAGGTCGCCATGACACGCAGCCGCTCCTCGCCACCCTGGAGTATGGATGCCACTCCCGTTGAGAGGCTCCGTCCGCGTTTCAGCGTCTCGGTACGCACCGTCGCCGGGCCCGGCAGGGCGGCGGACATGTAGTAGGCGCTGATGGCGAACGGATCCGGGTGTCCTTGACTGCTGCCGCCGAGTTCCGCAGCGAGTACGCGCCCGGCGAGCGCCATGAGCAACCCGCCGTTGACCGCCTTGTGCATACGCCAGCCCTCATGCAACTCGGCGTCGTACGCGGAGGGATCGCCGGGGCGCGGCACCACCGCGGTCGCCAGGTCGAACCCATACAGATCAGTCATGTTCTGCCTTTCACAGGGTCAGTGCTTATCTAGCCCGGGGATGACCAGGCACGTTTCAGTGGCAGCGCCGTCGCCATCCGGCAAAGACGCGAGGGTCGGTCGGCGGCTTCGCGACAAGTACGTCTCTGGGACTGTCGACGTTGCCGGGCCCGCCGCCTTGTGGTCCGTCGCCCGTCATGCAGCCACTTGGACCCCGACCGCACCGGACTCCCGCCCGTCCGTGTCGTGGTGGATCGGTGTGTGCGAGCCGCTCAGCGGAACGCCTGTTCCGCCCTGCCGAGCCGCGATGATCTCCGCCGCGATGGACAGGGCTGTCTCTTCGGGCGTACGGGCGCCGAGATCAAGACCGATGGGCGAGTGGAGCCGGGCCAGTTCGCGTTCGGTGAGTCCTGCCTCGCGGAGTCTGCGGTCGCGGTCCTCGTGGGTGCGGCGCGAACCCATCGCGCCGACGAACGCGAGCGGCAGCCGCAGAGCCACCTCCAGCAGGGGTATGTCGAACTTGGCGTCGTGGGTGAGCACGCACACCACTGTGCGGGCGTCGGTCTCGGTGCGCCGAAGGTAGCGGTGCGGCCACTCCACGATGATGTCGTCGGCGTCGGGGAAGCGCGCTCGAGTGGCGAAGACCGGGCGGGCGTCACACACCGTCACGTGGTAGCCGAGGAACTTGCCTACCCGCACCAGCGCTGCGGCGAAGTCGATGGCACCAAAAACGATCATGCGGGGCGGTGGCATGTTCGACTCGACGAACAGCGTCAGGCCGACCTCGCAGCGGGATCCGTTCTCCGCGATGTCGAACGTGTCCGTACGACCCGCGTTCAGCAGGGAGCGGGCCTCCAGCACGACAGTTCGGTCCAGGTCCGGATGCCCGCCGAATTCGCCTTCGTACGATCCGTCGGGGCGAACGAGGAGAGCCTTGCCGAGCAGTTCGGCAGGCCCGCGGACCACGCGCGCGAGGGCCGCCGCCTCACCCTGGACGGCGGCCGACAACACTGCCTGGAACACCTTTCTGCCCGGCGCGTCGGCAGGTATCGGCGTGACCAGGACGTCGATGACGCCGCCGCAGGTCAGCCCGACGGCGAAAGCATCCTCGTCGCTGTAGCCGAATCGCTCACGCACCGCCTCGCCGTCCTGGAGGGCCTGGGCGCACAGGTCGTACACCGCTCCTTCCACACAGCCGCCGGAAACCGAGCCGATGGCCGTGCCGTCCGCGTCGACGGCGAGTGCGGCACCCGGCCCGCGGGGTGCGCTGCCGCTGACGGCCACGACGGTGGCGACGGCGAAGTCCCGGCCCTCCTCGACCCACCGGTTCAGCTCGTCCGCGATATCCAGCATGTGACTTTCTTTCTTCTCGTAGTTCGCTTGCTCGGGTGGGACGAAGGACGGCACTCAGGCGTCGGGCTCGGGGGACCGGGTCGTCGTTGCGCCCGCGGCGCCCGAAAAGCCGAGCCGCCCGGTTACTTCACAGGGTCGGCCGGCACCGCTGTTCCTGGGTTCACAGAAGCTTGTCCAGCGTGATCGGCAGGTCTCGCACCCGCTTGCCGGTCGCGTGGTAGACGGCGTTCGCGACGGCCGCGCCGACGCCCGTGACGCTCACCTCTCCTCCGCCGACGATGCCGAGCGGCATGGTGGGATCCGGATCGTCCAGGAAGGACACGTCGATCGGCGGAATGTCCGCGTGCACGGGAACGTGGTACTCAGCCAGGCTCGGGTTCATGATCCGTCCGGTGCGGGGGTCGATGAGCGTCTCTTCGGCCAGCGCCAGGCCCAGACCCATCACGATCCCGCCGCGCATCTGGCTGGCCGCCGTCTTCGGGTTGATCACCCGACCGATGTCGAACACCCCGACCCACCTCGACACCCGTGTCTCGCCGGTCTCGGCATCGACCCGTACCTCGCAGAACTGCACGCCGGAGGCGGCCCTCACCCATCGCTGGTTGTCGCGCCCGAAAGGCACCAGGAACCGTGCCCGGCCGGCGATCCGGCCGAGCCGCGTCTCCGATCCGACGCGAGCCTCGACGTGCGGCACGTTCGCTCGCCGGAGAATCGCCTCATAGCCCTCACCGCCTGTCTTGCGTGCCATGATCTTCAGCGACCGCTTCAGCTCCTCGCACGCCTGGACCACGCTGGCGCCGACGCTCGCGGTCTGCGGAGATCCGCCGGCGGTCGGCCCCATCGGCAGCGCGGAATCGCCGTACTCCACGCGGACGGCTTCGAACGGCACGCCGAGCGCGTCGGCCGCGATCTGCGCCTGGACCGTCGCCGCGCCCATGCCCATCTCCTGGAAGCCACAGCGCACCAGCACGCTTCCGTCGGCCGACAGACGCACGGTGACGTTGGCGGGCAGGGTCAACGCCGGGTGGTACGCCGTTGCCACACCCATGCCGACCAGCCACCGGCCGTCGCGCATCGACCGCGGCTGCGGGTTCCGCTCGTACCAGCCGAACCTCTCTGCCCCCAGCGTGTACGCCTCGTACAGCATCCGGTGCGAGAACTTCTTCTTGCCGTCGATCGGGTTGACCGCGGGCTCGTTGCGCAGGCGCAGCTCGATCGGGTCGATGCCCAGTTCGCAGGCCAGCTCGTCGATCGCCGACTCCAGGGCGAAGGTGCCGATTGCCTCGCCCGGTGCCCGCATGAAGGTGTTCGGCAGCAGATCGAGCTGCACGACATCGTGCCGCACCAGAATGTTCTCGGCGGCGTAGAGATGCTGGGACTGGGAGGTGACCGGCTCGGAGTAGCCGCCGACCCGGCCGGTGCGGGTGATGCTGGTGTGCACCAGGGCGGTCAGCTTGCCGGCACGGTCCGCGCCCAGTGCGACCCGCTGAATCGAGGGGGTGCGCCCGCCCACGGTGCGATAGACCGCCTCCCGCGACAGCACCAGGCGGACCGGCCTGCCGATCGCACGCGCCGCCAGCACGGCGAGGACGGTACCGGGCCACATCGCGAACTTGCCGCCGAAAGCGCCGCCGACGAACGGCGCGAGCACACGGACGTTGGTCATCGGGATCCCGAAGCGCAGCGCGAGGTGGGTGCGGAACCAGTCGATCGACTGCGTCGCGTCGTGCACGGTGAGCCGGTCGCCGTCCCAGACGGCCGTGGTGGCGTGCAGTTCGAGCGCGTTGTGGTTGTGCGGCGGGGTGGTGTAGCGCAGGTCCAGCGTCACCGGCGCGGCGGCGAGCGCAGCCTCTGCGTCGCCCTTCTTCGCGCCCCTGGGGAAGATGGGGTTGTTCGGCTGCGGCTGCGCGTCTTCCTCGGCCGCAGCGAAGTCCACCACGGAGTTCACAACGCTGTACTCCGCATGCACCAGGGCGGCGGCCTCCCGCGCGGCGGCAGAGGTTTCCGCGATGACGACCGCGATCGGCTCTCCCTCCCAGTGCACCTCGTCGCTCTGCAGGTAGTTCACCGAGGTACCGGAGAACCACAGCGCGAGGTTCAGAAGGCGTGGTTTGGGCGCGGGTTTCAGAGCGGGAGCGTTGAGGTGGGTGAGGACGGTGATCACTCCCGGCACCGCACGCGCCTTGTCGGTGTGCAGGGTGGTGATCCGGCCGCGGCTGACCGTGGAGTGGACGAGCGCGGCGTGCGTGAGGCCGGGATAGAAGTGCTCGGCGGCGAACCTGGCCGCACCAGTCGTCTTGACGTTGCCGTCGACGCGGTCGAGCGGCTTTCCGATCGCGGTCATGCCGCGCTCCCTTCGGTCAGCAGCTGCCGCAGCGTCGCCACGATCGTGCGCCGCGCGAGTTCGATCTTGAAGACGTTCTGCGGTCCGGGCACGGCTTCGGCGAGTTCGGCCATGGCCGCCCGCCGGAAGGCGTCCTCGGTCGCCGGTTCACCGAACAGCGCGCGTTCGGCCTCGGTAGCGCGCCACGGCTTCGTGCCGACGCCGCCCAGTGCCAGCCGGACTTCGGTGACGACTCCGTCGTTGACGTCCAGAGCGGCGGCGACCGAGACAAGGGCGAACGCGTAGGAGGCGCGGTCGCGCACCTTGCGGTACCGGGAGTTCGCCGCGACCGGCACGGACGGCAGCTCCACGGCAGTGATCAGCTCATCGGCGGCCAGCACCGTCTCGATATGGGGTGTGTCGCCGGGAAGGCGATGGAACTCGGCGACCGGGATACGCCGGATGCCGCGGACGCTCTCCACCTCGATGACCGCGTCGAGCATCGTCAGTGCCACCGCCATGTCCGAGGGGTGGGTCGCGATGCAGTGGTCGCTCACGCCGAGGACCGCACCGCTGCGGGAGAACCCGCCGATCGCGGCGCAGCCACTGCCGGGTGCGCGCTTGCTGCACGCGGCGGCCTCGTCGTAGAAGTACATGCAACGAGTGCGCTGCAGCAGGTTCCCACCTACCGTCGCCATGTTCCGCAGCTGGGCGGACGCCCCGTGCAGGATCGCCTGCGCCAGCACCGGATAGCGTGTTCTGACGAGGGGATCCGCCGCGAGCCGGCTGTTGCTCACCAGCGAGCCGACGCGGATCCCGCCGTCCGGCAGTTCCTCGATCCCGGCCAGCGGCAGCCGCGTGATGTCGACGACCGTCGTGGGCTGTTCGATCCCCTCGCGCATCAGGTCGACGAGATTCGTCCCGCCGGCCAGGAATTTCACGCCCTCGCCGTCCGCGATCGTGTGCAGCGCGGTTCCCACATCTGGGGCGCTGACGTAGGAGAACGACTTCACTTCGCGACCTCCTTGATCGCCGCGACGATTCCGTTGTAGGCACCGCAGCGACAGAGGTTGCCGCTCATCCGTTCCCGGATCTCGAGGTCGTCCAACTCGCCGCCCGGGTCGGCCAAGTGCTCGGTCGCCGCGCTGGGCGCGCCTTCCTTGTGTTCGGCCAGCATGCCGATCGCCGAACAGATCTGGCCCGGTGTGCAGTAACCGCACTGGAACCCGTCATGGCGGACGAACGCCTCCTGCAGCGGGTGGTCCACCCCTTCGATGGTCGTGATCTCCCGCCCCGTGTACTGCACCGCAAGCGCAAGGCAGGAGTTGATCCGTTCGCCGTCGGCGAGCACCGTGCACGCACCGCACGCGCCCTGATCGCATCCCTTCTTCGTGCCCGTCAGGTCGAGGTGCTCACGCAGCGCGTCGAGCAGACTCAACTGCGGCGGGGCGTCCAGCCTTTGGGCGGATCCGTTGATCCGCAGCTCTATCTCCACCGTGTCATTCCTCCGGTTCGCCCGTGGGCTCGTTCTCTCGGCGGCCGTCAGGTGCCCCGAGCCGACGGCCCTTTTGAACTTGCGAATGTGCTGGTCGAGGGCCCGAGTGGGAACGATGCGACGCAGCGTGCCAAGGCGTCCGGCGAACGGGCTCCACAAACACCTCCGGCTGGGCGAGGAGAACCCCGCCATGGCCGCCACGAAGCTGCGGCAGGATGGCCTTCGTCTTGCGGATGACGCCGATGATGTGGGTGTGGGAGAACGCCTTGATCCCGCTCCACGGAGCGTTCCTCGGCTGCGGCCGACGCATAACCGGCCGTGCTGTTGCCATCAGGGTCCCGCCTCATTGAAGCATGCTCATAATCTTAAAACAGGACCGTACCAGTTCGTGGCACTATCCGCATCAGTGGAGTCGCCTTTGTGGATATCCCTGCAACATTAGTGATGCCGATAGGCGAGGATCCGCAGCTCAGGCGTATGGTCTACCGTGCAGTAACGTTGAACGACGGGAGCGGAGGAATCATGAGGCGAGCACTGCGGGCCGATGCCGAGCGCAGTGTCCGTGCGATTCTGGAGGCGGCAGAGCGTGTGCTCGCTGAAGATCCCGGCGCATCCATGGAACAGATCGCCGAGGCAGCGGGCCTGGCCAGGACGACCGTGCACAGGCGGTTCGCCAACCGCCAGGCCCTCATCGAAGCGCTCGCCGCCTCCGCGAAGCGGCAGCTCACCGAAGCCATCGAGGACGCCCGTCTGGACACCGCTCCCCCGCTCGTGGCCCTGCATCGCGCCACCGCGAACACACTGCGAGTCAAGGGTGCCTGGCGATTCACACTTGGCCACCCCTTGGCCGATACCGCTCTCACCACAGCCGTCTGGAGCGAGCTCAACGTCCGCTGCCTCGAATTTCTCGCCCGGGCACAACGCGAGGGACTACTCGCCCCGGACGCGGACCTGGAATGGACACGGCGGGTGTATTACGCCCTCGTCGGCGAGGCCCTGCACGGGAGCGGTGCGGACCAAGACGACCCGCAAGACCCGGACGTACTGGCCACCCTCGTTGTCGACACGCTGCTGCGCGGCGCGGGCCCGCGTGCCTGAACCGCACATGTCTGACGGGTTTCTGGCCTCGCCTGGCCATCAGAAATGTGTGCGCCTTGCGGGCACGCCCGATCGCGAACGTCAGCCCCGTCAGCGTGTCGGCCGGCGGCCGCGGCAAGGCAGCCATTCTGTGCGAGTTCGACCGCGCCTGCGGACAGGAGCGGACGCCTCACCTTGGCCTGGTGACGACGCCATCCCGTCTTGCCCTCGGCCGCACTTCGGACGATCGTGGGTAGTGCCTGTCATGGGGCAGGAGGGCCAGGTACGCCATGCATCACACCAGCGGGCTACCCGAGCGACGCAACCGCCACCCGGACGAGGCCCACCGTGATGAGTCCGTCACCATAGCCGTGACGGACGGGAACGGATGTGTGGCCTATTGGAGCCGCGAGGCTCAGGAACTTATGGGGTACACCCCTGCGGAGATCATCGGCAGCCCGTTGGCCGAGCTGTTCTCCACCGACGGGACAACGTTCCGGCATCGCGACGGCAGCCTGCTGGAGACAAGAGCTCATCTGAGCCCGTTGCTGGGCGCCACGCAGCAGCAGGGCTTCCTTGTGACGATCGTGCCGTCACCGGAAACGGGGAAGCTGCAAGACCTCATGTGGTGGATGCTGGAGCAGCAGTCCCCTTCCCTCTCGATCTACGATCGTGAAGGGCGGTTGCTGTGGGCGAACGAGGCCACACGGCAAGCGGTGGGCTTCGGCCAAGGCGAAGTTCGCGGCCGGCGTCTCACCGAATTCATTCAAGGATCTGCGTTCGAAGAGGCAGAACGGCGGATCCTTCGGGTCGTCGAGACCGGAGAGCCCGAGTACACCGAACTCTTCGTAGCGCTCCCGCGTGAGACCAGGGCACACGCCTGGGCCGTGGACGTCTTCCCTCTCAAGGACGGAAACGGCCGAGTGCACGCGGTGGGCGTGGTGGGGAACGACTACTCCGAGCAATACCACAGCCGCGAGCGGCTGGCCCTGCTCAACGAGGCCAGGACCCGCATCGGCACGAGCCTGGATGTGACGGGCACCGCCCAGGAGCTCGTCGACGTGACGGTGAGAGTGTCCCGCTTCGCAGACTTCGTCAGCGTCGACCTGCTGGACGAGGTCTTTCATGGTGCCCTGCCCGGTCCCGGTCCCCATACGGGCCCCATCGCGCTGCGACGGGCGGCGCACGGGGGCACCGCCCCTCTCCCACCCGACGCGGTACTCGGCGTCGGAGCGATCCACACCCATCCCCCGTCGTCCCCGATCGCCCGGTGCCAGGCCACCGGCCGCCCGGTGCTGCACGGCATCAAGGATCCCGACATCGTTCGCTGGCTTGCCGAGGACGCCGTCCAGGCGGCGTACGCGGACGCCTTCGGGACGCACTCGCTGCTCGCGGTGCCCATCCGAGCCCGCGGCCTGATCCTTGGAGCGGCCCTCTTCCTCAGACATTCGTCCTCCCCCGACCCCTTCGGACCCGACGACCGGACCGTCATCGAGGACCTTGTGGCCAGGGTTGCGGTCTGTCTGGACAATGCCCGTCGGTTCACCCGCGAGCGCGGCATCGCGCTCGCCCTTCAGCGATCCCTGCTGCCTCGTAGGCCGACCGCCCACCCGACCGTGGAAACAGCGTCTCGTTACGTTCCTGCGGGCGGCAGCGCCGGAGTGGGCGGCGACTGGTTCGACGTGATCCCTCTCCCCGGGGCACGAGTCGGCCTCGTCGTCGGCGACGTCGTAGGGCACGGCATCTCCGCCTCAGCGACCATGGGCCGCCTCCGCACGGCGGTGCGCACCCTCGCCGACATCGACCTGCCACCCGACGAACTCCTCACCCACCTCGACGACATCGTCACCCACTCCGGGCTCCCACAGGACATCGATGACGACCAGGACACCTCGGAGATCCCCGGTGACGTCGGCGCCACCTGCCTGTACGCCGTGTATGACCCCATCTCCGGTACCTGCTCGCTGGCCCGGGCCGGCCACCCGCCTCCGATCCTGGTCGGACCGGACGGAACGGCCCGTGTCATCGACCTGCCTGCCGGCCCTCCCCTCGGGCTGGGCAGTCTGCCCTTCGAGGCGGCGGAGATCGCCCTGCCCGAAGGAAGTCTCCTGGCTCTGTTCACCGACGGCCTCATCGAGAGTCGCCATCACGACATCGACGAAGGCAACCGCAGCCTGTGTCAGGCACTCGCCCGGCCAGAGCCCTCGCTCGAAGCCGTCTGCGACACCGTCCTTGAAGTGCAGCACCCCGAAGTCGACGCCGACGACGTCGCTCTGCTGCTGATGCGTGCTCGGACCCTCGGCCCGGAGAGCCTGGCCTCCTGGGACCTGTCCAGCGACCCCGCAATGGTGGCCGAGGCGCGCAGGCGCGCCTGCGAACGCCTCACCGCGTGGGGGCTCGAGGACGCCGCATTCGTCACGGAACTCGTCGTCAGCGAGTTGTTCACCAACGCCATCCGCTACGCCACCGGCCCGATCCGACTGCGGCTGATCAAGGACCGGACGCTTACCTGCGAGGTCTCCGACGGCAGCAGCACGAGCCCTCACCTGCGGCGGGCCCGGCTGAGCGACGAGGGCGGCCGCGGGCTGCTGCTGGTCGCCCAGCTCACCGAGCGATGGGGTACTCGATATACAGGTACGGGCAAGACCATCTGGGCCGAACAACTCATCCAGGCGATGTGAGCGTCTCCCGGGACGGCGCACGGATGAGAGCGCCAGAGATCGGGACCGGACACTCCCTCGGCCGAGGGGCCATGGCCTCGGATGTCGTCCACCTGCGTGTGATGCCGTGTCCGACCGGCAGGGGGCTCCTCCGGTCCCGCAACGGCACTCCGACAACTCGCCGCCCCGCTCAGCGCCTTGGTCACGACCAGCCGGCAGGAGCTCACGAGCAGGCGCTCACACCACCCTCGCGAAGTCGAGAAAACGAGCGGAGTAGTCGACATCGCCGGAGATCCGCAGGTCCCGATCGCGCCAGTCGGCCCGGTGAGTGGCCCACTCCGGGAAGTCCTCGGCCCGTCCGGTGATCGTGGCCGCCGACTTGTCCGACGGTCCGACCGTGACAACGCCGCCCGGGCCCACTGACCAGGTGCCGCCGCCCAGCCCTTCCAGCTCGATCGTGAGGGGATCAACGAACCAGGCCGGCTGAGCCGACCGCACCTGATTCCCCAGTACGGCGAACATCCACTCCAGCACGGTGGCCATCCGGTTCGCGTCGGTGCCCGGAACCGGCCGCCCCAGTGCGGGGACGATGTCGAAGCGCAGGTGGGTGTGATGATCGAACGTCATCGCCCCGCCGATCATCAGCCCGGCCGGGAACCGGCCGAGCTCGGCCATCGGCACACGGACCCAGTCAAGTGGCAGCCGAGCGGCCACGCCCATCACCCGGGTCCATCGTTCGTACTCGGCGACCGTCTGCGACGGTGTCCGTCCTCGACGCTTGTCGACGAACAGGTCGTTGGTTCGCTCCAGGTCGTTCATCCGCATCATCGTGACCATCGAGGGAGTGAAGAAGGAGCGACAGGTGGCACCGATGTGCGCCACCACATCCTGCACGCTCCACCCGAGCGCTTTACTGGCCGTGCCCCACTCCTTTTCGTCCAGTTCTCCGCACAAGCGCAGCATCTCCGCGCGCTCCGTGCGGAAAGCGTCCGCGCGATCAGGTTTCATCGGTGATCCTTTCGACGGCCCCCGGGGTCCGCTCCCGCGAGAGGCGGGTGCCGGGCGCGTTCTGCGGCACTGGTCGGCCGACTTGTTGAAGGTGCGAATGTGCTTGTCGAGAGCTCGGGCGGTGTACCGCGGCTTCGGCTCGCGAGCGGTGATTGCCACAACGGTCGTCTCGGCGACGGTGGCGGGACCGGCGGTGTCCGTGCCGGTCGGCGAGGTGCTCCTGCTCAGCCTAAATCTGCAGGAGCGTGTCGGGCGGCGAGCTCCCGACGTCGACGAACCCGTGTTGGTCCTGCCGGGCGCGAGTGGGGCGACCCGACGGTCGTACTCGCGATCCGAGCCCCGAGACCGCGAGGGATTCCTCGGCGGCAGGCCGGCTCCTTGCGTGTGCGGCTCACACGAGCCGTCGCAGTAGGCGGTCCTTGTGGCGAGTGAACGGCGGATAGGTCACACGCATGGTGTCCGGCTTGAGCGGCTTGTCGAGGATGGACTTGGTGTGGCTGAAGGTGTCCAAGGAGTGTTCGCCGTGGTACTGGCCCATGCCGCTCTCGCCGACGCCACCGAACGGCAGACCGGGCGCGGAGAGCTGAGCGGTCGGGACGCCAAAGGTGATGCCGCCGGAGGACGTCTCCGCGATCAGCCGCTGCTTGGAGCGCTTGGAAGCAGTGAAGGCGTAGAGAGCCAGGGGCTTGTCCCGCCCGGTGATGAAGGCGATCGCCGAGTCCAGGTCGGGGACACGGACGATGGGCAGGATGGGTCCGAAGATCTCGTCGCGCATCACGGGCGAGTCCGGGTCGACATCGGCCAGAACGGTGGGGGCCATGTAGCGGGTGGGACGGTCGTGGTCGCCACCGACGACGGTCCGGCCGTCCTTCAGCAGACCGGCCAGCCGGTCGAAGTGGCGCTCGTTGACGATGTTGCCGTAGTCGGCGCTCCGGGCCGGGTCGGTGCCGTACATCTCGCGGATCGCCGCGGTCAGGTGCGCTTCAATGTCGGCACTCGCCTCGCCGATCGCGAGCACGTAGTCGGGTGCGACGCAGGTCTGGCCGGCGTTCATGAACTTGCCCCAGACGATGCGCCGGGCGGCCGTCGCGAGGTCGGCGCCGGGTTCGACTACGGCGGGGCTCTTGCCGCCCAGCTCCAGGGTGACCGGCGTGAGATGCCGGGCCGCTGCGGCCATGACGATGCGTCCGACGGTGCCGTTGCCGGTGTAGAAGATGTGGTCGAACCGCTGTTCCAGCAGGGCGGTCGTCTCCGGTACGCCTCCCTCGACGACGGCGACGGCCTGCGGATCCAGGACCCGGGGCAGCCAGTGGGCGAGCGCGGCCGAGGTCGCGGGGGCGACTTCGCTGGGCTTGAGGATGACGCAGTTCCCCGCGGCCAGTGCGCCGACGAGTGGCGCCAGCGCCAGATTCAGCGGGTAGTTCCAGGGGCTGATGATCAGCACCGTGCCCAGCGGCTCGCGAACGGTCCAGGCCCGGGCCGGCGCGAGCGACAGGGGCACGGAGACCTTACTCGGACGCGTCCACCGGTCGAGGTGGCGCAGGGTGTGGTCGATCTCCTTGATGAGGAAGCCGATCTCCATGACGTGCGCCTCGGTCGCGTTCTTGCCGAGGTCGGTGTACAGGGCGTCTGCGAATACGTCCTGGTGTTCGGCCAGCAGCTGCCGCAGCGCGTGCAGCTGCTTTCTCCGCCAGGACAGGGGCTTGGTGTGGCCGGTGTTGAAGGTGGCGCGCAGGCGGGTGACGGTTTCGGCCGCATGCTCTGTCGTGGAGTCGATGTCCACATGGCTGTTGGTGGTCATGTCCTGGAGCATATACGAAACGAAAGTATTTCGTTTCGTATCGATGTATGCTTTGTGGTGTGACCCCTCCCACGCTTCCTGAACTCTTCGAACGACCCCTCCGGCGCTGCGACCCGCATGTGTCCCGCCGTGTCTCTTCGGGGGGTGGCCGATGACCGGGTCGGCAGCACGCCGGGGACGTCCTCGCGATGCCGCCCGGGACCGTGCCCTGCTGGATGCGACTCTGGCCGTCCTGGGCGAGAGCGGCTACGGCGGCTTGACCACCGCCGCCGTGGCGGCCCGCGCCGGAGTGTCCACCGCCACCCTCTACCGCCGCTGGCCGTCCAAGGAGTTCCTGGTCGTCGACGCTGCCACGGCCTACGCCCAGGAGCTCACGGCATCCGTCGACACCGGCACTCTCGAAGGGGACCTGCGTGCCCTGCTCCGGGACAAGGCAGCTTCCCTGACCGGGAAGGAGGGAGGGGTGTTGCGGTCCTTGATCGCCGAGGGCGCGCACAACGCGCCCCTGGCCGAGGCCCTCACGAACGCGTTCGTGCTCCCCGTTCGCCGACGTATGGAGGAGATCGCACAACGTGCGGTGGACCGGGGTGAAATCTCGCCCGTCGAGCACGCCGATCTGCTCGGCGACCTCGTTATCGGTCCCATGATGAGCAGGTTCTTCCTCACCCCGCTGCCGCCGGACGAAGTGGACGCGGGCTCCGCGGCGGAGACGGCCGACCGCCTACTGCCCTTCCTCATCCGCGCCGTCGGAGGCAAGGGAAGCCATTGAGCCGGCAGCCCGCTCGCCTTCGCGGAGCAGGTACTTCTGGATCTTCCCGGTCGAGGTTCGGGGCAGTTCCCCGAATACGACCCGCTTGGGCGCCTTGAATCGTGCGATGCGGGTTTTGACGTGGTCGATGATCTCCTGCTCGGTGACGACCGCATCGGGCCGCAGGACGGTGTACGCGACCGGCACCTCGCCCCAGCGATCGTCCGGGGTACCGACGACGGCGACTTCGAGGACTGCCGGATGGCTGGCGACAGCCTGCTCGACCTCGATCGAGGTGATGTTCTCTCCACCGGAGATGATGACGTCCTTGCTGCGATCCCTCAGCTCGATGTAACCGTCGGGGTGGCGAACACCGAGGTCGCCGGTCCGGAACCAGCCGTCCGGGGCGGCTGCGGCCGTGGCGGCGGCATCCTTGAGGTAGCCCAGCATGAGGTTGTTGCCGCGCAACCTGATCTCACCGATCGTGGTGCCGTCCGCAGGCACGTCCGCTCCGTTGCCGACCACACGGGCGGTGAGACCGATGATGTTGGACACTCCCTGACGGGCGCGAAGCCGGGACTGTTCCTCAGCGTCGAGGCTGTTCCATTCGGGGTGCCAGTCACACAGCACCGACGGCCCGTACGTTTCGGTGAGTCCGTACAGATGCGTGACATCGATACGCAGTGCGTCCGCGGCGGCGAGCAGGGTGGGGCTCGGCGGCGCCCCGCCGGTCAGGAAGCGGATGACGCCGTCCGCGTCGCGCTTGGCCTCCGGGGCGTTCACCACCATGGAGAGCACAGCAGGGGCACCACAGAGGTGTGTGACGTGTTCGTCGTGAATGAGCCGCCAGATCTCGGAAGCCTCCACTTTCGGCAGGCATACGTGGGTGCCGCCGGCGGCGGTGACCGCCCACGGGAAGCACCAGCCGTTGCAGTGGAACATCGGCAGGGTCCAGAGGTAGACGGAGGCCGTGCTCAACTGGGTGTGCGTGACCATCGCGAGTGCCTGGAGATAGGCACCACGGTGTTGGTACATGACGCCCTTGGGACGACCGGTCGTTCCGGAGGTGTAGTTGATGGACAGCAGCGCGCGCTCATCGGGCAACGGGACGGCCGTCGGTACGGCGGCATCGAGGAGTTGTTCGTAGGCACCGTCGTCGCCGGGGCCGGCACGGACGATCAGGGGCGGATGCGGCATCCCGTCGATCGCCGTGGCCACGAGGTCGTCGAACTGCGGGTCGTGCAGGAGCACCGCACTTTCCGAGTGCTCGAGGATGTGACGAACCTCGGGGGCGGAGAGTCTGGTGTTGATCGTGACCAGGGGCGCACCGGCCCACGGGGCCCCGTAGTGGGCCTCGAGCATGATGTGCGTGTTGGGTGCCAGTACCGCGACCGGGTCGCCGTTCGCGAGCGAGGCCAAAACGCCCGCGAGCCGACGACACCGGTCGTGCAACTCGGCGTACGTGAAACTCCGATCCCCGTCGATCACAGCCGTGCGGTCGGGAAACACCGCGGCCGACCGGTCCAGGAACGACACGGGACTCAATGGCTCGAATGACAGGGCGGGATTCAAGGCCTGCTCCGTTCGGTTGGTCCTGCCTGGAACATCGCCGCACTCCACGGCGGCGTGTGCCGGTTCAGAGGGAATCAGCGAAGTTGGCTCTTGAGGATCTTGTTCGTGGGGCCCTTCGGAAGGGTCTCGACGAATCGCACGACCCTCGGGTACTTGTAGGCGGCGAGGTGCTGCCTGCAGTAGCCGATGACGTCTTCGGCGCTGATGTCGCTCCCGTCGCGCAGGGCGACAACCGCGACGACCTCTTCCCCGAGCCGGTCGTCGGGGGTTCCGATGACGGCGGCCTCGAGGATGTCGGGATGTCCGTAGAGCACGTCCTCGATCTCACGCGGGTACACGTTGTATCCGCCGCGGATGATCAGGTCTTTGATCCGGTCGACGACGAAGTAGTAGCCGTCGTCGTCGACGTAGCCCAGGTCGCCGGTGCGGAACCAGCCGTCCCGGATGACTTCGGCGGTTTCGGCGGGGCGACGCAGGTAGCCCTTCATCACCGAGTGTCCGCGGGCGAGGAGTTCGCCGATGTGGTCGGCACCCGGAGGGAGCCGGTTGCCGTCGTTGTCCACCACTCGCATCTCGGTCCCCCAGAGGGGCTGGCCCACGGACATGGGCTTGCGTCCGGCCGCTCTGTTGAACGTCACAGCGCTGGCCGTCTCGGTCAGCCCATAACCCTCCAGAACCGGGATGGCGAACCTCTCCTCGAACCGGGTGAGGACATCCGGGGCGATCGGCGAACCGCCGGACAGCGCCATGCGCATGCTGCTGAGATCACGGTCGCGGTCGGGGGTCTCCAGCAGGGCGTGCAGCATGGTGGGCACACCGGCCACCACGGAGACGCGTCTTTGCTCGATGACATCGAGTACGGCAGAGGCTTCGAAACGGGGCACGAGTGCGAGCGAGGCGCCGCGCCGGATCGCGGAGTTCGCGAGCGAGGAGAGCCCGAAGACGTGGAACAGCGGCAACGCGAGAAGGATGACGTCGTCCTGCCTCGCTTCGAACACGTCAGCACTGGCCGTGCAGTTCATGAACAGCTGGAAGTGGGTGAGTTCTGCTCCCTTCGGTTTCCCTGTGGTGCCGCTCGTGTAGAGCAGAACCGCGGTGTCCTCAGGTGCCGTGGCGGCGACCTCCGCTCCTCCGTGATCGTGATCCGACAGGAAGTCCGAAAAGAACCTGCCGTCGTCACCGTCGTGACGTATCCCTGCGGAAACCGTCACGAGAGAAACGCCCGCTTCCTTGGCACCGAGAACGGCGCCGACGGCGAGTTCGTGCGCGAAGACCACGACCGCACGGGCATCGGTAAGCAGGAACGCGGTCTCTGTGGCGGTCAGCAGGGGGTTGAGAGGCAACAGGACCATGCCGGCGCGCAGCGTCCCGAAGTAGGCGACCAGGAACTCCGGGACGTTGGGCAACTGGATCGCCACCACATCGCCCCTTGAACAGCCGCTCTCGATGAGTCCGTTCGCGAAGCGGGTCGACTCGGTGTCGAGTCGCTGATAGTCCCAGCTGTCATCGCCGGCCCAGAGGGCCGGGCTCTGCGGTTGTGCGCGCGTTGCCTCGACAAGCATCGCCGCCAGGTTGAAGCTCATGGCCTCTCTCCTTCACGCTCCGGCGGCAGGAGCGCTCGCGCGCTACATTCCCACGTACACCGGATAATCCAGCTCGGAACCGGACATCAGGTCGAACGCACGCTCGACCACTTCACTGGAGCCGACAGTCACCGCCAGGTCGCCCGACTCGACTGCGTCGATCGCTTGCTTGTGGCCGAAGACCACAGCAAGGAACGTGCGCAAACGGCATGTAACCGAAAGGTCGGGGCGGACCGGTGCCGGACCGCTCTTCGTCCACATCCGGCCATCGGCGATCTCGACATGAAACGTCTCCCTGCCCACGTGCAGCTCGTAGATCTCTTTCAGGCCGACGAGCTTGTCCGGGTCGACAAAGGTCGAAACGCTGAGGGCGATCAGGTCCGCGCGGGTGGTCGCCGGATCGATGTCCGCCGACGGCTGGAGTCCCAGGCCCCATCGTCCAAGCTCGATGAGTGGGGTACGGAGCCCCTCACCTCGCTCGGTGAGCTCATAGACAGCCACACCCGCGGGGGGTGGAAGCGTGCTCCGACGGACCACCCCGGCGGCCTCAAGGCTGCGAAGGCGCGCAGTCAAGCGGTTCGGTCCCAGGGTCGGGAGTACGTCGAGGATGTCCTTGAAGCGCTTGGGCCCAAGGCACAGCTCGCGCACGACCAAGATGGTCCACCGCTCACCGAGAAGGTCCATGGAACGGGCGAGCGGACACATCTGGCCGTATGTTCTTGCGGTTGTCATGATTCCACTGTACGGCTCGATAACTTCTCGCTATATGTTTTGTACGCTCTCCCGGGGTCCGGCATGTGCAGATGAGCTGTCGTGCCGCACTGCGTGCTCATCCTCGTATTCCCACCGCGTCGGCGAACGCTTCGAGTTCACGGCGGATGTCGCCGGCGGGTTGGTACATGATCTCGGTGACACCGCTCGCCGCCAGTTGCTGGACCTTGGCCAGGACCTCGTCGGCGGTGCCGGTGAGCGTGACGTGCTCGACCAGCGTGCGCGCCCCGGCGTTCCAGGCGGCGGTGTCGGCGTCGTTCAGATGCATCAGGTGTCCGCTGTGCACGGCGAGGTGACGTTGCTGCTCCGGCGTGTTCTCCAGGACGGCCAGCCACTCCGGCCCCCCGGGCAGCGCTTTGACAGCCTCCTCGCCGCCGAGTTCGTAGGAGGCGTGGAAGGCCTGCGCCAGTCCGGGGCCTGCGGCCGTGCGGAGTCGGTCGCTGTCGAGTGTTTCGCCGTCATCGAGCACGGACCCGAGGGCCAGGTAGGAGACGTGCGAGAACTCTTTGGCCTGTTCGGGCACGGGTGCTCCGGCCATGAACAGGCCGTCCCCCAGCGATGCGGCTATCTCCAGGCCCTTGGGGCCGATCGCTCCGATGTAGACCGGAATGGTGTCCGGTGTGCTCGGAAGCGACTCGTCGGTGTGCAGCATGCGCAGCCAGCTGCCTTCCCACTCGACCGTTTCGCCTCTGAGGAGCGCGCGGAACGTCGTGATGTAGCGCTTCATGTACGCCCACGAGACGGGCCACTGTCCCATGGCCCGGCGGCTGGTGTAGCCGGTGCCGAAAGCCACCGCGACCCGTCCGGGGGCCAGGCGACCGAGGGCCGCGGCCCCGGCGGCATTGACCATCGGGTGGCGCAGCGCCGGGACGAGAACGCCCGGACCGAGTCCGATGGTGTGCGTGCGTTCGGCGGCCAGTGCCAGACACATCCACACGTCGGGGCTCTGTTGCGGTGTGTCGTACAGCCACGCACGCCGGTAGCCGAGTTCCTCGGCGATCTGGACGTGCTGCGGTGTTTCCAGCGTGGTCGCGAACGCTGCCGACACGTCCAAGCCGGCTGAGCCTTGGCTGTGGGTGGCTGCGCGAGAAGTGGGAGTGGTCATAGTTGCTGCCCCAAGGTGCTCGGGAGACCGGTGGCGGGGACATTGGCCAGGCGCAGCTGGCCGCGGGCGATGAGCTTGCCGTTGCTGATACTGGTGATGGTGACCTGCCACAGCTGCTGGCTGCGCCCTTGCTGGATCGGTTCGGCCACCACTTCCACCGTCCCGGCGGTGATCGGTCGGAGGAAGTCCGTACTGTTGGCCACCCCCACAGCGACCTGGTCGCGATCGGCTACCGCGGCCGACGCACCGACGCTGGCGGCGGATTCCACGGCGGTGGTGTAGACCCCGCCGTGCACCACTCCCCAGGGGGTGTGGTGCTCAGGGCCCAGCTGTATCTGCCCCCGCACTCGCGTGGCCGTGACCTCGGTGAAACGCAGACCGACGGCCGCCACGAACGCGCTCTGGAACACGTCGAAGCCTGACATAGGGGCTCCGTCCGGGGCAGCGGTTGCATCAGTCGTGTGCTGTGCCATGTGCCAGGCCTAGTCGTTCGCGTGGTCGTGTTGGTCCGGGGTCGTCACGGGCATCGGGACTCCCAGAAGACCGTGTGCGCCGTACCAGACGGGGCCGACGTTGAGCCGGTCGGGGTAGCGGGTGGTGATCTCGTCGAAGAACCGCTGCGGCGTGGGCTTCTCGGCGAGGAGCCGCTGCGCGTCGCGCAGGTATTGGCGGGTCTGGTCGATGATGGCCGGGTCGTCGGGCAGGTCACGGTTCTTGTGCCCGGCCACGACGGCGCGGGGGTTGAGTGACTCGAGAACGTCGAGTGCCGCCAGCCACGACTCGAATCCGCCGCCCGGGGTTTCCAGCAGCATCTGGTGCACGCCGTTGTAGACGACGTCGCCCCCGACGATCAGACCGATCGACGGGACGTGGAGCACGGTCGTGTCGTCGGTGTCGGTGTGGCCGACCTCGATGGCCGTCACCCGGTGTCCCTCGAGTTCGAACCCGTCGGCGGGGATCGGCTGGTAGACGACGGGAGCATCGGGAATCAGGCCGGGGAAGTCCGCGTCCCACATCTTGCGGCCCTCGGCGTGCTTGCGCATCAGTCCGATGGTTCCCTCAGTGGCATACGGGACCGCGTCGGGAAAGCGCTCCAGAAGCTGGCCGGTGCCGAACCAGTGGTCGCCGTGGCCATGCGTCGCATAGACGTACGCCAGGCGCTTGCCGGAGCGCTCCACCCAGTCGCCGACCTGCTGCGTCTGCTCGCGGGTGAACGGCGGGTCGACCAGCACGGCGTCCCGTTCACCGGTGATCAGCGTCGAGGCCAGTGGAGACGACGTAATGCGGCCGCCGTCGGGCAACCTCTCGGGCCGGGTGCGCGGGACGCCGTCGGAGACGTACACGTCGTAGCTGAGCTCGGTCATGTTCTTTGTGTTCCTTTCGGTATTTCGCGTCGCTGCCGTACGAGCACGTGACCCGTCCGGCAGCGGCGCGAGCAGACGGGGCACCTCGTCGCCATGGCCGGTCGCCGAGAGCACGGCTAACCGAGAGGTCTGAGAAACTTCCTGATCAGAGCCGCCACCTCGGTGGGCGCCTCGCGGGGAGCCAGGTGGGCGACGCTCGGCACCACCTCGAGTTGTGCGCCGGCGATACGGTCGGCCAGTTCGGTGGAATGGGGCGTCGGCGGCAGGGCCCGGTCCTCGGCGCCGCCGATCACCAGGGCGGGCGCGGTGATTCTCCCGAGGGCGTCGACCACGCTGCTGCGATCGGCCAGCACCGACCGTACGTTGCGGGCCAGGCCTGCCTTGTCGAGGGCGTCGACTACTTGGGCGAGGCGCGTGGTGAACTCGGGGTTTTCGTTGCGGGAGTGCTCGCTGAGCATTCCGGACACGACCGGTCGGCCCAGTCCGCCCGGGACGATCCCGGACCGTATGAGAAGGGTGTTCAGGCGGACTGCCAGACGTTCGCGGAAAACCACGCTGCGCGCGGTGGTGTTGGACAGCACCAGCGCGCTGACCCGGTGCGGTGCGGTGAGCGCGACCCGCAGGGCGACGATGCCGCCCCACGACAGCCCAAGCAGGGCGGCCCGGTCGGCGTCGGCCACGTCGAGGGTCTGGACGGCGGCGTCGCCGCACTCCTCCATGGTGAACAGCCGGGACGCCGAGTCGCTGCGGCCGGTACCGGGAGGGTCGACCAGCAGGGTCCGCCACCCGAGAGCGTGCAGACCGGAAAGCTGTGCGCCCCAGCTGCTCTCACCGTCCATGAACACGCTCGGCCACAACAGCGCGACCGGGCCGTCGGCGGGTCCGGCGTCCTGCACGTGGAGCCGGCCCAGGGTGGTCGGCACGTAAAGGCTGCGGAAGGTCGGTGTCGTCACAGATAGCGCCCCCACCAGTCGAGGGCGGCCCGGCTGCCCGGCTCGTAGCCGTCGAAGTAGATGCCGTAGTGGTCGATGCCGGGGATGACCTGGTAGTCGACGACGCTGCCGGGAACGGTCTCCAGTACTTTCGCCGCGCGGCCCCCGTTGTCGGCGATGGGGAACAGGTCCTCGTCACCGGCATCGATGATCAGGGTGGGGATCCGCAGCCGCTCGACCTGGGCCAGCGGGTCGAAGTGCGCCAACGTCGCCATGAACGGGGTGCCCGCCATGCTCGGCCATGGATCGACGCCCTGGGGAATCGCGTCCGCGTCGCCGCGCGCGGTGTCGATCGCACGCTTGCGGGCGAAATCTCCCACTGGCCCACTCAGCGGGGCAATGGCCGGCACCTGCACCGCCAGCGCCTTGACCCGGCTGTCGTTGGCGGCCAGATGCACGGCGACGCCGCCGCCGAAGCTGGTTGCCCACAGCCCGATCCGGGCGGGATCGACGCCCGGCTCACCCTCGATGTAGTCCAGGGCCGAGCGCAGGTTCGCCGTCCAGGCGAACGGATCCACCAGCTCCCGGATGAACCGCACCCGGGTCAGCGCCTCATTGCCGTCATCGAGGTCGGGGACGTCTCCGACCAGCTGCAGCGGAGATCCGGAGCCGAACCAGCTGCCCTGGGTGAACGTCAGGGTGATCATGCCTGATGCGGCGAACAGCGCCGCATAGCGTTCGGCGGTGAGCTTGCTGCCACCCCACCCGTGGCACAACACCACAGCGGGCAGGTCGGCGTCGGGGCCGACCGCCGTCGGTCGGTACACGTCCGCGTCGAGCGCGATGCCGTTGCTCCACACGGTGACCTGTTGCCGGCCGACCCCGTCGGGCATGACCAGCGGCGGATAGTCCTTTTCAGCCACGGCTCGCCTCCTCCCGGGCCGATACGGCGGGCCAGACGTCATCGAGTTTGTTCTTGTCCGTCGCCGCGGCGTGGACGGCGATCGCACGCCAGCCCCGATCGGACTTGGCGACGCTGAAATGCGTGGCCCAGCGCTGGATCTCGGTCTCGTCGGCACGGCGGCGAGACCAGATCACCTCGATGGCGGCGCCTACGGAGTTGTAGACGATCACGCGCCGGTCGGGCACCACGGTGTGGCTGTATCCGGCCTCGCGCAGCGGCGCGTAATTGAGTTCCAGGAAGCCGCGCACGCTCGCGTCATCGAGACACCAGAAGGACTGGTCCAACCCCGTGACGTGCATCGGAGTGTCCCAGTAGTCATGAATGAACTCGGGGCCCTCGTCTGAGGTGCCTGCGGCCACGGCCACCCATCGCGGCAGATAGTCCTCGAAGAACCATTCGGTCAACTCGGCCTGAATGGCAGCGATTTGATCATTGGACATAACGGCAGATTCCTTCCGAGAAGGATTTCAGAGGTCAGTGAATTCGAGAGGAGGGAAGAGTCCTTTTGGTATGCCTTGGCCACGGAGGCGCGTCCACGCTCCCCGCCCTGGGGCTTCACCAGCTGCGCGACCAGCCCCAGAGCGAGTCCGCGGGCGGCGGCCGCACGACGATCGGCCCAGGCCCCGCCGCTTCAGCGGCCGGTGCCCACCGAGCTCTCGAGCAAGGGGCTGCGCCAGGACTGCAGGCAGCACCGGCAATCGGAGAGCACAGTTCACCGAGCGACCCCTTCGTCATGGACGGGAACGCTAGCAGTGACTATATGGAATGTATAGCGCCAAGGCTCATGGGGCGTTGGCGATCACGACGCGCGCGCTTGAATTCCACCCGTGAAGGCGAGATCACCGGCCATCACCCACGGCCTGCCGAGCGGCTGCGCCCGACGAAGACTCCGCCCTCGCGAAGTCTTCCCCGCGCGACCGGTTCCTCCCGAGGGTGCTACGCGAAGGTCACCAGGCCGCGCTGGAAGATCGAGGCTTCGGGCGACCTAGCCCTCAGGGCTCGCGCCGGCAAGGCGGAGGGCGAAGTCGCTGTACTGCCAGACGATGGCATCCTCGGTCAGTTCACCGTCTTCGCGATACCACGCCGCGACTCCCATACCGAGGTCGAGGATGGCGTAGGAGACCAGCCGCGCCGAGGCGACCTTGAAGCACCCCTCCGCGACGCCCGCGTTGACGATTCCGCGAAAGCCGGCTTCGTACTCCGCACGCAAGGCCAGCACGCGACCGCGACGCGGCTCGACGAGGCTGCGGATCTCGCGGTTACCGACGAAGGCCTCGAGCCGATGCCGGCGGCCATCGTGGTCGCCTCGTAGCCGAGGCGCGTGAACAGCTCCAGCGCCGCGGCGCGGATCCCGTCGGACCGACTCACCTTCGCCTCCGCTTCAGGGCTAACAGACGATAGCTGATCCAGTCGGCAACTGTGACCTGCGCCATGGGGGATTGCAGGGCGCCAAGCGCCCGCTTAGAGTCTGGCTAATACCCATTAGCCCGATTGGGAGGCGCCATGGCAGTCGACCTCACCCAGGACCCCGTCGTCGCGGACCTCGCGCACCACACCTCCGACTTCGTCCGCGAGGTGGTGATCCCGGTCGAGGAACAACACCGTGGCGTCGTGCACACCGAGAACGTACGGATCGGGCTGCAGCGGGCCGCGAAGGATGCCGGTGTGTTCGCGCCGCACGTCGGCGAGGAGTTCGGCGGGCACGGGCTGGACATGCGGGGCAGGGCTGCTGTCTTCGAGGAGGCGGGGTACTCCCTGCTGGGCCCGCTGGCGCTGAACATCGCCGCCCCCGACGAGGGCAACATGCACATGCTCGAAGCCATCGCCACCGCCGAGCAGAAGGACCGCTACCTGCGCCCGCTCGCGACCGGGGCCGTGCGGTCGTGCTTCGCGATGACGGAGCCGGCGCCGGGCGCGGGTTCCGACCCCAGCGCGCTGGCGACGCGCGCCGAACGTGTTCCGGGCGGCTGGCGCATCGACGGGCACAAGTGGTTCATCACCGGTGCCGACGGCGCGGGGTTCGCGATCTGCATGGCCAGGACCTCGGGTGAACCCGGTGACCAGGGCGGCGCGACCATGTTCCTGGTCGACACCGACAACCCGGGAATGAAGACGGTCCGGCACATCGAGACGCTCGACGAGAGCCTCTACGGCGGGCACGTCGAGCTGCTCTTCGAGGACTGTGTCGTACCGGACGAGGCGGTGCTCGGCGAGGTCGACCAGGGCTTCCGCTACGCGCAGGTACGGCTGGGGCCCGCGCGGATGACCCATTGCATGCGGTGGCTGGGCATCGCCCGACGCGCGCAGGACATCGCCGCCGACCGGGCCGCCAACCGTCGGCTGTTCGGCTCACGGCTCGGCGATCTCGGCATGGTGCAGCAGATGATCGCGGACAACGAAATCGACATCGCCGCAGCCCGGGGACTGATCCTGCAGGCCTGCTGGGAGCTGGATCAGGGGCGTTCGGCCTCGCAGTCCACCTCGATCGCCAAGACCTTCTGCGCCGAAGCGGTGTGGCGGGTCGTGGACCGTGCGCTGCAGATCTGCGGTTCGCTCGGCGTGTCCGGCGACATCCTGCTCGGCCGGTTCCTGCGGGAGGTCCGGCCCTTCCGTATCTACGACGGCCCGTCCGAAACCCACCGCTGGGCCATCGCCCGCCGCGTCATGCGCCGCCACACCGAGGCGGCAGCACGATGAGCGTCACGGGCCACACCACAGTGGACGGCCTCGACCTGGCCGCACTCGAGCGGTACTTCGACGAGTACGTGCCGGAGTTCCGGGGCCGGCTCACCGCCGAGCTGTTGCAGGGCGGCCGGTCGAACCTGACCTACGTGGTCACCGACGGGCGGACGCGGTGGGTCCTTCGCCGTCCTCCGCTGGGCGGGCTCACCCCCTCCGCGCACGACATGCGGCGCGAGTACCGGATGGTCGCCGCACTCGCCGACAGTGACGTCCCCGTGGCACGCGCGGTGGCCTTTGCGGACGCCGGGGTGCTCGGCGTGCCCTTCGCGGTGGTCGAGTACGTCGAGGGGACGGTGATCCGGACGGTCGAGCAGTTGCACGCGCTGCCGGACCGCGACATCACCCGCTGCGCCTACAGCCTGGTCGACGTACTGGCGCGCCTGCACGCCGTCGATCCGGACGCGGTCGGGCTGACGGGGTTCGGACGGCCGCAGGGCTATCTGACGCGCCAGGTCCAGCGTTGGTACGACCAGTGGCAACGCGTCCGGACCCGGGAGCTCGGCGACATGGAGCGGCTGCACACCCGACTCGCCGCCGCTTGCCCGGCGGAAAGCGGTGCATCCGTCGTGCACGGCGACTACCGCATCGACAACACCATCCTCGACCCCGCCGACCCGGGCACCATCCGTGCGGTGGTCGACTGGGAGATGGCCACCCTCGGCGACCCCCTCGCCGATCTCGGTCTGCACCTTGTCTACGCCGACCCGTCCTTCGCGCCCGTGCTCAGCGGATCGGCCGCATCGACCAGCGAACGGCTTCCCTCAGCGGCCGACCTCGCCCAGCGCTACGCCGAGGCGAGCGGCCGGGATCTCGGCGAACTCGGCTTCTACCTCTCGTTGGGGTACTTCAAGATCGCCGTCATCGCCGAGGGGATCCACGCCCGCTTCCAGCAGGGGCTGACCCGCGGCACAGGATTCGACACGGTGGGGCAGGCCGTCGCGCCGCTCGCTGCCGCCGGACTTCGAGCAACACACCAGGAGCTGTGATGAGCAACGTCCTCGACCTCTTCCGGCTCGACGGCAAGGTCGCTGTGGTCACCGGGGCGAGTTCCGGTCTCGGCGCCGGGTTCGCCCGAGCGCTCGCGGAAGCCGGCGCCGACGTCGTCCTCGCCGCCCGCCGCGCCGACCGGCTGGCAGACGTCGCGAAGCAGGTGCACGACACCGGCCGCCGTGCCATCGCGGTGGCCACCGACGTCGGCGATCCGGAACAGTGCGAGGCGCTGGCCAGGTCGGCAGTCGGCGAGTTCGGCCGCGTCGACATCCTGATCAACAACGCCGGCGTAGGCACCGCGGTTCCGGCCCTCAAGGAGAGTCCGGAGGAGTTCCGCCGCGTCATCGACATCAACCTCAACGGCGCCTACTGGGTGGCGCAGGCGTGCGGCCGCGTCATGGAGCCCGGCTCCAGCATCGTCAACATCGCCAGCGTGCTCGGTCTGATCAAGTCGTACGCCCCGCAGGCAGCTTACGCAGCCAGCAAGGCCGGTCTCATCGGCCTCACCCGCGATCTCGCGCAGCAATGGACAGGGCGCCGGGGAATCCGGGTCAACGCCGTCGCCCCGGGATACTTCGCCAGTGAGATGACCTCCGAGATCCCCGAAGACCAGGTCATGGCGTTCATCCGGCAGAACAGCCCACTGGGCAGGGTCGGGCTGCAGCGTGAACTCGACGCCGCCGTCGTCTTCCTCGCCAGCCCCGCCTCGTCCTACATCACCGGCATCACGCTCGCCGTCGACGGCGGTATGTCCGGCCACTGACGGCGTGACTGTGCGGCTCGACAGCTGCCCACGCGTTCGGTGACGTCGGGCGAAGGCAGCTTCGCCCCGGGCATCGCGCCTGCAGATCCTTCAAAGCGCCATGCCCGGCACGTTTGCTCGTGTATCAGCAGTGCGCGGCGGCTCAGCCCACGATGGGCAGCCGCAGCGCGGCCGGGGCCTCCGCCGGGACAGCAGGGTTGTCAGGAGCAACCGGGTCCAGCCGACGGTACGGCTGCGACTGAGCAGGGCGCGGATCGGCCTCGCCCTTGTTGGGCCAGAACGAAAAGGCGCGCTCCGCCTGGGCGGTGATGGTCAGCGACGGGTTCACACCAAGATTCGCGGTCAGCGCGGTTCCGTCCACGACGGACAGTCCTGGGTAGTTGAACACCCGGTGGAACGGGTCGATCACACCGTCCTTCGACGAGGTCCCGATGGGCGCGCCACCGAAGAAGTGGGCGGTCATCGGCCTGTTGAAGATCTCGCCCCACGTCCCGCCCGGGACACCGCCGATGTGCTCGGCTGTGCGCAGGTTCGCCTCGTGCCCGGCCGGGATGAACGTCGGGTTCGGCTCACCGTGTCCCTGCTTCGAGGTGAATCTGCGGCGCCCGAACAGGCCTCGCCTGGTGTACGTGGTGATCGAGTTGTCCAGGCTCTGCATCACCAGCAGGATCATCGTCCGCTCGCTCCACCGGTAGCCGTTGAACACCGTCATCGACTTGACCGGCTTCCGCGCGATGGTCAGCAGCATCTGCAGCCACCGCGGCGTGGGCAGTGAGCCGTCCGTGGCGACGGTCTGCATCAGGCTCATCCCGTTGCTGCCCTTGCCATAGCGCACCGCCTGGATGTGTGTGTTCTCGTCCGTGTGAATCGATGAGGTGACCGACACACCGCGGGTGAAGTCCTGCTCGGGGTCGGCCACGGCCCGACTGGAACCGACGATCGCCTCCGAGTTCGTGCGCGTCAGCTCCCCCAACCGCGGCGAGAGCTCCGGCAGGACGCCGTTGTCCCGCATGCTGTGCAGCAACTGTTGCGTGCCCCAGGTGCCGGCGGCCAGCACGACCCGGGTCGCCGTCAGGCTCCGCCGGAACCGGCGCGACCGCTTGCCCGTCCTGTGCACGTCCACCACGAACGACCCGTCCGGCCGCGGTCGCACAGCGTCCACCGTGGTCATCGGGATGACCTTCGCGCCGGCGCGCTCCGCGATGTAGAGGTAGTTCTTGACGAGAGTGTTCTTCGCGCCGACCCGGCACCCGGTCATGCAGGAGCCGCATTCCGTGCAGCCGGTGCGTCGCGGCCCGGCGCCGCCGAAGAACGGATCGTCGGCGGCTGTGCCTGGCTCGCCGAAGTACACCGCGACCGGTGCCGGTTGGTAGGAGTCCGCCACACCCATGTCCGTCGCGACCTCACGCATCACCTTGTCGCAGGCGGTCACGGTCGGGTTCGTGACCACGCCCAGCATGCGGCTGGCCTGGTCGTAGTAGGGCGCCAGCTCCGACTCCCAGTCGGTGATGTGCGCCCACTGCCGATCCGCGTAGAACGGCTTGGGCGGCCGGTACAGCGCGTTGCCGTAGACGAGCGAACCACCACCGACACCGGCGCCCGCCGTCACTATGACGTCCTTGAGCGGATGGATGCGCTGAATCCCGAAGCAGCCGAGCGCGGGCGCCCACAGATAGTTCTTGAGATCCCACGACGTCTTGGCGAACTCGTCGTCGGCGAACCGGCGACCCGCCTCGATCACCGCGACCCGGTAGCCCTTCTCCGTGAGCCGGAGGGCCGCGACGCTGCCCCCGAAGCCCGACCCGACCACGATCACGTCGTAATCGGCCGCCATCTCGCCGTCGGCCGCACTGCTGTTACTCGCGTTCGTCGATCCGTCCTGGTCGGAGGATCGGTCGTGCAAGGGCTGTGCCATGTGCTGCCTCTTGTCTCTCGCTCAGTCTGGTTCGTCCGCGGTGACTGCGGAAATCGGGGTACCGAGGCGGTCGTGCGCGCCGTACCGGGCAAGCCGATGTTGAGCGGGTTCGGCGGCAGGTGATCTTTTCGTCAGAAGCCGGTGCGAGGCGTATGTGGCCGAGCAGCCCTTGCGCGTCTCACAGCGGTTCAGGAGTCCGTTCGGCGATTGACGGATGCTGGGCGGGTCACGGTCTGTGCCCGGCCATTACGGCGGCCGGATTCAGTGGCGTCGTATTCAGTGGCTGGACCACACGGGGAGCCCGACTCAGGCGGTCGGCATGGGAAGGCCGCGAATGTGCGGCGTCACCATGGGTGGTACCCCTAGGAGGATCGCGGGGAAGCAGCGCGTAGAGCGTGCCCCCGGGACTTGAGGCCGGCAATCCGGCGCGCAGTACCGAGTCCGTGCCGCCTGCCTGAGGTTACCAAGGCGAAGTCCATGGAACCTGGGGACCGCTTGCTCATAGCGAGCGGACATCGAGAAGTCGATCAGCCAGCGTCGTTTTGCGTGCGCATGATGGATCCGGACGGCGACCACTCCGATGTTTCGATCATCGAGTAGTCGTCAGGTCGCTTGTCGAGCCGCTCCATCCGACGTCCTTCGAATCGCTCAAGAGTTTCACTGTCCAGCGGTGGAACGAACGCGTTGTCCACCACCGTGTACTCGGCGGCCAGCCGACCGACGGGGGCAATCGCGCCGGTGTCGATCCGTCCGCCTGGCAGGTAGAGGTCGTCGCGGATGTAGAACTGCACGACCTTCCCGACCACGAGGTGGTTGAGCCCGTCCGCTGCGGGGACGATCATCTCCACGACGCACTCGAACGCGATCGGCGCACCCGCGATACGCGGCGGCTTCACGGCAGCACTGGGCAGCTTCTCCAGCCCAACCATGTCGAACTCGTCCTCGTCGGGTTCGAACTCATTTGCGCTGAGGTGCAGAGGCAGTGCCTGTGGCAGCGTGGCCAGGTGAGTTACGAATTCCCCGGTATCACGCATATTGACAAAGCTGTCCTTGAGCGTGACGCCATCGGACCGGGGCTGGATGGACAAGGAGACCATAGGCGGCTTGCGCCCCACCACGGTAAAGAACGAGATCGGCGCCAAATTGCCAACCCCGTTGGTCGACAGGGTGCTGACCCAGGCGATGGGCCGGGGGATGACGCTGCCGATCAGCAGCTTGTACGCGGACTCTGCGGTGAGATTCTCGGCGTCGATGTGCAATTCAGCAATCCCTTCAGTGACTTGGCCATACAACCGAACCAAGCTTGGTCTTGGTTGGTGCGATGACTCGAACAATCCGTTGTTCGTTCACGCTGTTTCTCTTCTTCGCCACTTTGTGGGCGCACTGCTCGACACCGGCAGCGATAGTTAGAGACGGGGCAGGAAAGTACATTTCGAGAGTCCTGCGGAGGCGAGCTTTATTTCCACGTCCTGGGGTACCGCGACCGAGCCACGAACCCAGGAGTGCGGGCGCGCCAGCGGATGACCTCGCGTACGATCCGGGCGATCCGGCGGCCGCCACCGCATCGAGCCGGCCTCAGGGACCGACTGCCCCGCGACGGCCTGGAGGCCAACGCCTCGGCGGCCGCAGTCGTTTCGGCTATCAGCACCCACAGGGCGGCGAGGGCGCGGCACGCGCACGCCCACCGTTCCGGAGGCCCCAGTGCACGCGGTCACCCTTCCTGGACCATCTGGGCCGCTGACCTCAGCGCTTGTTGCGACAAGGCTGCGGCTGGCACCGGCGGTCAAGAGCAGACCCTCGAGTGACTCCTTCGTCATGAACGCGAACGCTAGCAGCGACTATATAAAATGTATAGTGATGGAGTCGAGGCCTCGGCGATCGCGGTTCAACAGTGGGCGGATGCTGACGATCTCCTCCGAGAACAAGGCAGTCGGCAAGATCACCTACTTGTCGGGCTACCGGTACCAGTTGTCGGTGTCGGTCCTCGGGTACATCGCTTCCGACAAGCTCGGCCTTGGAGCAATCGGATCAGTCCACCAGAGCGGCTGGACGTACAGCCCCCGGCCCGAAGCATCGGCGGGCACGGTCTACGGCGGCTTCGGCTGCGCGGGCACGGACATCGCCGACATCCAGAGAGAGCTGCCAGTAAGCATTGCTAGCCGGCAGCAGACTGTCAGCATGGACCGCGTAGGCGCGGACTCTTGCTCGCTGCAGCCCGAGGGCGGCCAATAGTCCCAGGGCGGCTACAGCAAGGGCGGGCAAATGGTTGGTCGGTTCCGGCAGCGTGCGGGTATGCGTGGTGGAGTTGCGGTCGGCCTACCGCACGGTGAGGGCGAGTTGGCCGGCGATCTGGCTTTCGCCGCGCAGGCGTTGGCCGATCCGGTCGGCGAGTCCCAGCACCGCACGGTGGCACTGTGCCGGGTCGAGGCAGTCCCGCTCCAGCACGATGATGAGCATGGTGACCCTTAAGAATGTTGGACGGTCCGGGAGGACCGGGTGTGGCTGATGGTGACCTGCCGGTGATGGCTTGAGTGGATTGGCCGCCCGGTCCTCCGGGACGCTCCGACTGCTGATT
>NZ_JBHSFK010000061.1:0-70235 GCF_042653945.1 Streptomyces vulcanius
CTCGACGACCGCGCCGAGATCATCGAGTCCCTTCCCGGCATGGGCCCGATCCTGGGCGCCGAGTTCGTCGCCGTTGTCGGAGACCTTTCTGGATACCGGGACGCCGGCCGCCTGGCCTCGCACGCGGGCCTGGCCCCGGTACCCCGCGACTCCGGCCGCCGCACCGGCAACAACCACCGGCCCAAACGCTACAACCGCCGCCTGCGCTGGCTGTTCTACATGTCCGCGCAGTCCTCGATGATGCGACCAGGACCGTCCCGGGACTACTACCTCAAGAAGCGAGCCGAGGGGCTGCTCAATACCCAGGCGCTACTCACGCTGGCCCGCCGCCGGGTCGATGTGCTCTGGGCGATGCTGCGCGACAAGAGGCTGTTCACCTCTACCCCGCCGGTCCCGCAGACGGCTTGACACGCTCATTGAGATTCCACTCCACGAGCGCATGGGGCAGGTCGAGTGCGGCAGGATAGATGACCAACGAGGCCCCCGAGCAGCGTGGTTGAGACGTCAGACATCTCGATCAACAGCTCGGGGGGCCTCGCTCGTTGCGCTTCGTGGACCGTCACCTGATCGGTGGCCAGCTCGAAGAAGCTCAATGTGCGAATTTGTTGGCCCGCTGGATGACCAGTGCCCCGCCGCGGCGCTGGCAACACGACGCTCAGCGGCTGGATCGGCTGTTCGACAACAGCCCCCGAACCGGCGCAGGCCCACCAGCTTGTACGCGGCTTTGTGTCAGTGCTCGTCGGCCGCGATGCCGTGCGGCTGGGAACCTGGCTGCAGGATGTCGAGGAGAGCGAACGCACTGCGCTCCGCGCCATCGTCAAGGTCTTCCGCGGAGACCGCACTGCGACCGACGCCGGCATCACCACCGCACATAACTCCGGGGTGATCGATGGATGGATCACCGACGTCAAGCTCATCAAGCGCCAAGTGGGCGGCCGCGCCGGGATAGTACTCCTCCGCCAGCACATCAGCCGGGTTCCACACTCACGACGCGCATCCCCCAAACCCTGCCCCGACCCCAGATGTTGATCTCCGGCTACGAAATCTCGCCAGAGCCACAATCATGTGTACGCCGACAGTCACCGACCGTATCGGCCCCTGCCAGCAGCGGGCCAGGCTCCGCGAAGACCTCCAGCCGGTTGACAGCCAGGCCGTGCAGGCAGCATGAGTGCCCGGTGGCGCGATAGCCACCGCACGTCCACCAACAGCACCCCCACCTGCCCGAAGCCCTATCCGGCCTAGGCACAGGCCAGGCGCGTCACTGCGAACGCGGCAGCGTCCTGCTGCGCGATCCGATCGTCGGCGCGGACGTCGATGACCACTGCGGATCCGTCCGAGTGGCGCACAATGCAGTCCGGGGCAGGCCGCCGCTCACGCTCACCGTCGTGCCAGTGCAGCCAGAACGGCTGAGAGCCGATCCCGGCCACCGACGGATCGAAGGCCATCGGCACGAGTCGGTCATGCTCCAGCGATGATTCGAAACTGACATGCCGGTCGGGCGTCGCCGACCAGTACCAGCCCGGGAAGTGACCCCTGCCACGCGACCACCGAAATGGCCGAACAGGGGGCGCGTTCTTCAAGTGAATAGCTACGCAGTCCCGCAGTGGACGCCGCCGCTGGCACCGAGCCGCATCGACGTACGACATCTCGAAGTACGGCCCAGCAAGACCCACCTCAGCCGGTACGGTCACGCCGCACCCTCATCGCGTTCACCTCACACGACCAGATTCACTGGCAAGGAAGCCCGAACGACTTCGTTCGCTGCCAAACGCCTCGATTGGATGACGGCAGACAACATAGGACGCGGTCTGCGTAGTCTTGGGGCCCGGAAATATCGATGGCAGCGGGCAACGCCGTGGGTGTGCGATGCGCACCGGTGGCACGACCTGGCCGCGCAGAGGTTCGGTGACGGTTTTGCCCCGTGGTCCCAGCGGTGCGGCCGCCGTTTCGGGCTTGGCCGCCGGATCGGCGGCCTGCTCGCGGTCGGTGGAGGAGCGGGAACGGGAGATCGCCGCGTAGGCCGAGACGATTGGAGAGCAGATCGCGCAGCTGACCGCACGGCTGGACGAGCTCGGCGGGGCCGCCGGGAAGGTCGGGATCACCCGCAAGACACTGCTGGAGCTACGCGAGCCGCCACCCCCGAAGCTGCCTGGCCATCCGGCCTGCCAGTAGATCATGGGGTGTTTGCCGCAGCCGACGCCCCGCTGCGGGTACGGCAGGTGTGCGAGGCGATGGACCTGGAGATCGCCCTCAACGCCTTCAACAGCATCCGCCTGAAACACAAGCCGCTCGTCAAACGCGGGATCCTGGCCGAGACCGAGCAGGGCTTGTTCTCCCATCCGCGGCCGTAAGTCGCCCTGCGCCGCTGCGGCCTGCTCGCTCACCCCGACGAAGCGGCAAATAGGGCATTGGTCATCATGGCACCCTCCGAGAGGGCCCGACTGATGGCTCACGACTGAACCCAACTCGACTGGTGTGGTAGTGGACGAGTTCCCTACGAGTGTGTCGCGAGTGACACCTGCAGCTCTCACTGGGCATGCCTAAACGCGGGAGAGCTTTGACGTTTCCTAGGAACCTTTCCTGATTGCTTAATTTACTTCAGTTCAGGTCTGATGAAATAGTGAAAGAGTTGTCGCGAGAGAGGAGACCCGCGTGTCGTCAGTGACCTCGATCATGGGGATGGATCTCACGTTGGGACTGCCGCCGTCGGCGACGCCGGATGGTGTCGGGGCCCTGACGATCGCCGCGACCTTGTACGCGCCCGCCGAGGTGGACGAGCGAGATGTCCGGGTGCTCGTCTGCTGGCCCGGTGGGTCTTACGGGAGGGACTACTGGAACATCCACCTTCCAGGCCGCGACGGCTACAGCTTCGCCGAACACATGACCGCCCGCGGCTTCGTCGTCATCGCGGCCGACCCACTTGGTGTAGGAGGCAGTGGTCGGCCCGAGGACGGCAGGAGCAATTGTCATTCCTGAAGGGGCGGGTTCTGTCAACAGTGGTTTTCTGCTGGCTGTTGGCGGTATCGGGCAGAGCTGATCGACTCGTGGCCGAGGTGTGGTCCCGAGGCGGGTGTGAGCATGCGGTTGTGGGTGTCGCTGTTCTCCAGCCCGCGATGCGGGAGGGCAGGGCCGTACTCGGCTGCCGGTCATTCCTTCGCGACGCTGGGCCGCATGGAGCGATACGACGTGGGGCAGGCGGGGCCAATCAAATCCACGGCCGCATGCTTGAGGGGGTCAGACAATTGCCCGGCCACGCGCCTGCCGCCACCGAGCTGCTCACGCCGCCTGGCGGGCCAGGGCGCGGATGTGTCCGTCGCGCAGCCCGTAGTAGACCAGCGTGAGCAGTTTGCGGGCCGCGGCGACCTTCGCAATGTTCCTGCCGCGGCGGGCCTCGATCCGTGCCCGGTCTTCGGCGATCTTGGGTGTGGTGGCGCGTTGGATGGCCTCCACGACGGCCCAGCGCACGAGCTTGCTGCCCTGCTTGGTGACGTGCCCGCGGCGCACGACGGTGTCGGATTCGTAGTGGCGCGGGGTCAGTCCAGACCAGGAGCACAACCGGTCGGCGGAGGGGAACCGGTGCACGTCGCCGATCTCGGCGACCAGCACGGCGGCCAGGACCGGTCCGATGCCGGGCAGACACCGGATGGCCCCACAGCCGGCGTGGCCGCGAAGCCGCTCGGCGATGCGGGTGTTGAAGACGGCTTCCTCGGCGTCGAGGATGTCGATCAGCTTCAGCAGAGAGACCACGCGCTGGGCGTAGGCACCGGACAGCGAGGTCTGCCCCAGCTGGCGGCGGCCGTCGGTCCCGAACAAGTCGGAGACGGCGATGAGGACCCCGGCCTTCGCGAGCACCGCATGCACCTGGGCCTTCAGCCCACTGCGCAGAGCCACCAGTTTGGCCCGGTAGCGGACCAGTTCGCGCAACTCCCGCAGGTCGGGCGGGGCGATCCAGGACTCCGGAAGACGCCCCATGCGCAGCAGGTCGGCGAGGTCCGAGGCGTCCTTGATGTCGTTCTTGACACGCCGGTAGGCGAAGCCCTTCACGCCCAACGGGTGGGCCAGGTGGACCTCGGCCCCGGCGGCCTGAAGCACGTCAACTGCCCAGTACCAGCCGTAGGTAGCCTCCACGACCACGTCCGGGCGGCTGCCGGCCTGCTCGATCTGCAGGCCCAGCGCGACCGGGTCGTTGACGATACGCACTGCGCTCAGCTGCGTGCCGTCCGCGGTCTGACGCACGATTACGGAGCGCCTGCGATGCAGGTCGATGCCGACGTACTGATGTCCGTCGTACTCGCTCATCAGGGACCTCCTTCGCCATGACGAACGTGAACACCGGGTATGTACCCGGCCGCGCGGGGGCGGAGGCGCCGCCCCTTCATCGCATCAAGAGTTGTGGGTCAATAGCGGCTCACCAGGATTGCAGCCCAGGTGACGAGACCTTGGATGGTGCCCAGGCGGGTGTGCAGGGTGGGCTCCGGGGCCGGGGTGTTGGTGAGCAAGAGGACCCGGGCCGCCGGGTGTTCCGGGGTGTAGGCGTCGTCATCGCCAGGGATGGCGTTCGGCTGGATGTGGGAAGAGGCGACGCGGGGCGAGGATTCCGTGGCCGACGTCGCGTCAGGCCGAGTTGATGGCCGGGGCGGTGGCCTCATCCACGCCGTTGGCGGCGACACGATCAAGGGCGTCGTCGATGGCCTGGACGTCATTTAGGTAGGCGTGGAAGGCCACGATCTTCCCGTTGCGCAGGGTCAGGATGTGGGACCCGATGTTGGTGTAAGTGCTGCCGTCGGGCAGCGTGGCTTCGTTGGCCCACTCCACGCCGACGGTGGTGTGCCACGGCCAGCCGTCGACGGCGACGGCGCGAACCTGGAACTCCAGGCCGGGCAGGACGCGGTAGAGCCGGGACAGCCATGCGGTGACGTCCTCCCGGCTGGTGCGCTTTCCCCCCAGGGCGCCGCGGCCCGGGAAGGTGTGGTGCACATCCAGGGCCATGTTGTCGATCAGTGAAATCTCGCCCCGGGACAGGGCGGCGAAGGCGGCACGGACATTGCGACGGACGAACCAGCGGTACATGACGGTCTCCAAGGTGCGTAGATTCGCGTTCAGGGCGAGAGTGTCGGGCGCTGATCGCTGCGACAGGCCGCGGCGATCAGTCGGCGGATCTGTGCCTGCTTCCACAGAGCGAGACCGCTCAAGCTCATCAGGGGGACCATGAGCAGTTGCAGCCATGGCCGAAGGGCCAGCGCCAGACTGGAGGGGCCGTAGACGTACACCAGCAGCACTGCCGCAGCGCTGAGATGAAGTGTCCGAGAGGCGTCTCTCGCGCTCGTCGTGGCGGCCAGCCTCGACGCTGGCGGGGTTGCCGGACGGGGCGAGGCGTTCGGGTCTCGCATGAGGGCGGCATGAGCAGTTCCTGACTTTGACGGTGTCAAAGGGTGTAGCTCTACTGTGCTCCTCCGCTTTGACGGTGTCAAACTGGTCTGCGAGACTCTCTCGCATGACGCCTGCATCGAACTCCGCCTACCCGACCGATGTGCGCGCGGCGCTGCTCGCCTCGGCCCGCGCCGAGCTGCTGGAGTACGGCGCGGGAGGGCTCAGTCTGCGGGCCATGGCGACTCGGGCCGGGGTTTCACGAGCCACTCCCAAGTGGCACTTCGGAAACCGTGCCGGCCTGCTCACTGCCCTGGCTGTCGAAGGGTTCGCGCAGCTAGGAGAAGCTCTCGGTGCCGCAGCCGAGGGCTCAACCGATCCTGCGGCGCGCTTCACCGCGCTCGGCCGCGCCTACATGGACTTCGGACTCGGCAACCCGGAACTCTTCGATCTCATGTTCCGGTCTACGGAGCTCGATCGCGACGACCCCACGCTCATCCGGGCCCACCGCGAATCCTTCTCGATCCTGGTCGACACGGCCACGGGGGCCCCGGAGGGCATGAGAGCTGGGACGGGAGACGTTCCCCTATTGGCCTGGGCGGCCGCCCACGGGCTCGTCCTTCTTGTGCACGGTGGCGCGCTACAGACGCTCACCGGTCTCACCACCCCGGATGATGCGAGCGCGCTGGCCCATCGCCTCGCCGACACCTTTACAGGACTCATCCAGACAAGCGGTTGAGGAAGATGGAGCAACTGTCAGCAGTTGTGGGTCGGTTGAGGTGTGTCACGCTGCGGCGGGTTCCTCGGGGCGTTCGACGAGGTGACCGTTCTCGAAGCGGGCGCCGACCCGGACGAGGGCGACGAGGTGGGGTGCGGTCACGGCGCGCCAGCGGGCCTGGGCTGATTCGACAAGCTTGAACACCATCGCCAGGGCGGCGGCCGGGCTGCCTGCGCCGCGGGTGACCTTCGTACGGAGCTTCACCGTGGAGAAGGTCGACTCGATGGGGTTGGTGGTCCGCAGGTGGACCCAGTGCTCGGCGGGGAAGTCGTAGAACGCCAGCAGCTCGTCGACCTCGTCGGTGATCTCCTTCACGGCCTTCGGCCATTTCGCGCCGTACGCCTTCTCGAACGCCTTGACGGCCTTCTCGGCGTGGGTACGGTCCTCGGCGTTGCAGATCTCCTGCAGGGCCTTCTTCGCGCCCGGCTGTGCGGACTTCGGCAGGGCGTTCGCGATATTCCGGGTTTTGTGAACCCAGCACCTTTGATGCCGGGCATCGGGGAACACCTCCGCGAGGGCCTTCCACAGGCCCATCGCGCCGTCCCCGACCACCAGCGCCGGATCGCGCATGTCGCGCCGACGGCAGTCGCGCAGCAGGTCGGCCCACGACTCGGTCGACTCCCGCAGCCCCTCCGCCAGCGCGATCAGCTCCTTGGAGCCGTCGGTGCGCACGCCCATCAGCACCAGGACACAGGAGCGGGCCTGGCCCAGGCGGACCTTGGGGTGCACCCCGTCCGCCCACACGTACACGTAGCCGGTCTGCGACAGGTCGCGGTCCTGGAAGACGGTGTGGTCGTCCTGCCACTGCTTGGTCAGCCGCGTCACGGTGGCCGGCGACAGCCCGGCCGAGTTGCCCAGGAACTGCTCCAGCGCGGGCACGAAGTCCCCGGACGACAGCCCGTGCAGGTAGAGCAGCGGCAGCACCTCGGAGATCTTCGGCGACTTGCGGCACCACGGCGGCAGGATCTTCGAGGAGAACCGCTTGCGCTCGCCGGTCGCCTCGTCGATGCGCCGGTCGTTGACCCGCCGCGCCTTGACTTCGATGGGGCCGGCGGCCGTGGTCACCGACCGCTCGCGGTGGTAGCCGTTGCGAACCACCAGACGCCGACCCGCCTCATCGCACTGGTCGGCCAACTCAGCTATGTAGGCGTTGACCTCAGCCTCCAGCGCGGTGGCCAGCATTCGCCTCGCGCCCTCACGGACGATGTCGTCAATCAGGGAGCCGCTCTCGGTGGAACCGTCTGCATTCATTACGCTGAGCACGGGTGGGCCTTCCCGACCGACGGTGCAACGTCGGCCTACTCGATGACCAGAAGTCGATCACTCGGGAAGGTACGCCCTTCGCGTCCAACCCGAGGCCGATCCACAAGTCACGAGCATTGCTCAGGACGGCACCCTGTGCACCTATGCCGCCCTCGCCGACGCCGCGCATGGAGCCGTCGAAGTTATCCGCGCACGCCTCGCCGCTGGGACACTCGTCCCGCACATTCCGCCGGTTGCCGCGCCTGCTGTCGTCGGAGTCGGACATTCGATGGGCGGCGGACTTGTGGTGCTCCAGCAGGCGCGGAGCGCCAGCTACGACGCCATCGCTGTCCTCGGGTTCACGCACGGAGCGAAGGCCCGTGCGGTTGACAGCGGAGACGACGGCGCTCTGCGCGCCACGGCCGTCGAGCAGGCGAAGGGCTTCTGGGCCGATCAGTGGGAGGCGCGCTACGGCGTCGTAGACAAGGCGGCGCACCAGGGTTGGCTGAACGGGCCCGACGTCCCGGCGGACATCATCGCGGCCGACAACGCCAATGCGGTCACTTGGGCGGCCGAGTCCTACGTTGATGCGCTCCATGTCGGCTACACCGCCGACCACGCGGCGCGTGTCACTGGACCGGTGCTGGTCGCCTTCGGCGAGTTCGACCTCGCCGAGCGACCGCGCGACGAGGTGGCGTTCTACGAGCGCTCGGACGACATCACGCTGTTCGTACTGGCGGGCAGCTACCACTGCCACAACTTCCAGAGCGGTCGAGCAAGACTATGGAATCGCCTGGGCGCATGGGCAACCGAAGTAGCAACAGCCTCCACGGTCGTGTCATTGTCATAGCGCTCGCTCGCCTTGAGGACCTCAAACCGTCGTTCGCGGCGGCAACCACGTGGCTCCCCTCCATCCTCGAGGTCTGGATGGACAGCGGCCACCAGGAGCGTCTAGGGCCACTGCCATGACTCTGTTGGTGATCTTGGCTTCACGTGATCGCGAATCCCGCTGTGTTGCGGTGAACCCAGACCTGCCGAAGCATCTCCACCTGTGCCAGCATCCGCAGACGGGGCGGTGTGTCGGCCGTCCAAGCCGCGGTGAGGAGCTTGTGCCCGTCCCGGCCGAACACCTGGGCAAGTTCGCGCACCGCCACTTTGCCGCCCGGGACTTTACTGACGCGGCCGCGTCATTGCGGACGGGGGCCGGCGGGTTTCATGCGGCCGTACGTAACTTCCCGTAAGGCTCCCGAGAGCAGTCCGTGGAGAGGTGGAGCCGACTGGTTGACGTGCGGTCTACCTCATCTGGATTCTCGGGCGCATGGCCTCGACTCGTTTGATCATGAAGTCGCGGGTGACCAGGCGGCGCAGGTCGTCGTGGAGGGGTGCGTCCATGCGCAGGAAGGCGGGCAGGCCGGAGGTGGCCAGGGCTCGGTTGACCTTGCCGGCCGGGCCCTGTGGGTAGTCGGGGCGGGTGATGTCGGCGCTCAGCGCATTGCTGAGGAGTGCCTCGCGGACGTCGTCGTACCGGGTGATGAGCCAGGCGTCGTGACCGTGCAGGTCGGCGGGGGCGAAGGGGCACTTGGAGCGCAGTGTGGCGTACTCCGGTGGCGGGTCGAAGGGTGTGGAGCGCGTCATCGGGAAGGTCAGCCGCTCCGGTCCGCCCGTGAGGCGGCGGATGAGGTCGCGTGTGTGGTCGTCGAGGCGGGTGTCGGCGGGCATGTCTCACGGCTCCGTTCGGGCGGGAAGCCGATTTGGTAAACGAAGTTTAGTAACTTTATGAACACCGTAAATCATTCGCGCCGCAAACACAGAACTAAGCAGGGCGGATTTGGACGCGGCGCCTACAGGCCCGGAAACTGACAGGTCTGGGCGGACCAGGAGGGATGAGTCGTCGATGAGTGCTGCACAGGGCGCCGTGAAGCGGGTGCCGAACCGTTGGGGAGAGGGGCAGCGGCTCCGCCAGGAGATCCTGGATGCGGCGGGCCGTCTGCTGGAGGAGACGGGGCGTCCTGAGGATATCTCGCTGCGGGCGATCGCCCGCGAGGCGGGGGTGACCGCCCCGGCGATCTACAAACACTTCAAGGACAAGGCCGAGCTGATGTGGACGCTGCTCGACGGCGTGTACGAGAGCATGGCCGAAACCTTGCGTGCCGCGCGGCGTTCAGCGCCCGCTGAGGATGCCTGGGCAGGGTTGCGTGCCGTCGTCGATGCCTATTGCCGTTTCGCGCTCGACGAACCGCGCCGCTACGAGCTGCTGTTCCGCATCGGCCCGACGCTGTCCTCGTCACCGGAGCCCGCCCGCCATCCCATGGGGCGCGTCCTGGATGCTTGGTGCGAGGCCACGGTGTCCTATCTGGACGAGGCGCGCGGCATGGACGCCACGAGTGATCCGGACGGCCGACCGGATGCGCGGCAGGCAGCCAAGTTGCTGTGGAGCGGCCTGCACGGTCAGTTCGGTCTGTGGTGGAACGTGTCCGATGTCAGCGAGGCGTCCGAACTCGACGAACTGCGCGATTCCCTGATGTCCTCTCTGTTCGGCCGCAAGTGACAATCGCGTGGTGAGGCGGAAGGTCGCCTGACGCGTGCAGGTTCTTGGCGTACAGCGACGAGTCGATGTGGTTCGCTGTGGCCACCCCGCCGCCCATCGAGATGGCGGTGCGGAAGTCGTCCCCGGTGGAGAACAGGTGACCGTATCCGCAGATGCCTGTGCCGCTGGTGTTGTCGAGCAGTACAAGAAGTAGGGTGTGCCCCTGACCGCGCCGATCCGGACATCGAAGTCGACGCTGATCGAGCTCGGTCCGGTCCGGCCAGGCTTCTGTTCGGGATCTTGACGTGTCGGAGTCATTGAGCTGCAGACCCTGGTCGCCGCCACGCGAGGGTGTGCCCGCCCGGCCGCAGAGCAGGTCAAGGGCATCAGCTGATGGAGCGCCCGGTTCGGCGAGGTGGATGACGAGTTGAACGTCGGGGTTGCATCCCCGGGATAGGGTCTCGAAGTCGACGGCGAGTTCGCCGACGAGAGCCGTGAGGGCGGGGTCCGAAGGGTTGCGCCCGGCGACGAGGCGTATGGCCGATGCGGAGTTGCGGGCGCTGCTTTCCCATGATCAGGAGCACAAGAGCCTTGTAACGGGAGACTGTTGCGCACGGATCTGTGGGGGCCCGGGTGAGATTCCTCCGGGCGACCATCATCTACGCCACGTCAAGGTCGGAGGTACCCGATGATCCGCAGCTTGGCGCTGGAGTATGCATCCCACGGCGCCCGCGTCAACGCCGTCGCGCCCGGGATTGATGGACACCCCGATGGGCGTGGACGCGGTCGACCGACCGGTGTGCAAAGGCGATGTCGTCGCCCGGCGCGCGAGCCTCGTCCCCATGGGTGTCAGGGCACCGCCCAGCACGTCGCCGACGCGGCACGATGGGCATGCCGGGGCGACGTTACGAGGTGCTGTCCCCGATCCCTCTGTGACCGTACTCAACGGCGTCCGTGTGTCGGCATCGAAATCCTCACCCGCCGGAGTCCTGACCTCTACTGCGGAGGTGAGCCGTCACCTGCTGTCCGTACGAGGCGTTCCCGGTGTGGGCAGCCCGGAGAGCAGGACGTCGACGACGGCACGGATCGGAGCGGTCAGCGGTGCCCGGTTCGACGACACCACGCCCCACGTCCAGGCCTGTAGGTGATCGGGGAACGCGACACGGCGCCGGACGAGACGGTCGTCGCCGTGGGGTCCAGTGCCTCCCCAACTGCTGACCAGGATGTGGTCGGTCGTCCTGGCCAGGATGTGCAGGACGCCGTAGTCGTCGATCTCGATCGAGGGTGGGCGTAGCCCGAGTTCGGCCAGGGTCTCCAGCCCGATCCGGTCCTTCACGAACGACTCGCAGGCCACCGGGTACCGGGAGAGCCGGTCGGGAGTGAGGTCACCCGAGGCGAGCGGGTGGTCGGCGTGGACCACCAGCCAAATGTCGTCGTTGTCCTTGAGGATCTGCTCGACCCGGAAGCCGTAGGCCGTCCGGAAGTGGTCCGATCGAGCCGGAACACCGCCCACGAAGAAGTCGATTTCTCCTCGGCTCAGCAGCGAACGCAACGTCGCGTTGGAACCGATCCGGATGTCCAGGTCGACCGGCAGCCCGGACAGCTGGGACATCACCTCGGGGAGAACCGAGGCCGTCACGACCGGGCCCGCGCCGAACCGCACGGTCGCGTTCCGGCCGGCGCCGATGGAGAGCAGGCGCTGGTCGGCGCGCTTGACGCTCCACACGATGTCCTCCGCCGCGGCGATGAATGCCTCGCCCTCCGGCGTGAGCCGCGCACCGTTTCGGCCCCGCTCGAAGACCGTCAGGCCGTAGTGGTTCTCCAGGGCCTGGATGCTGCGGGTCAGCGCCGACTGAGACAGGTGCAGGACCTCCGCAGCCGCCACGAAGCTGCCTTCGCGGGCGACCGTCACCGCGTGCCGCAGCTTGTTGACGTCCATGGGCTCGTTCCGTTCTCGAACGTGGAACGTAACTCTAGAAGGGAAGTGGCGAGAACACCGCGACGGGCAGTACTCACCGCCGGTCAGGGAGTTGCTCGCGCGACGACGCCGTGTCCCTCCGAGCATTCCGGGGCACGGCGTCGATCCGGGATCAGCGGCCGGCGCGGGCGTCCAGGCCGAGACGGTCACGGAAGGTCCCCCGGGTGGGCGGCTCGTCGACCACCCCGCGCCGTCGCAACTCGGGGATGACGTAGCGCCCGAAGTCCTCGAAGCTGCCCGGCGTGTCGGCCTGCTGGATCACGAACCCGTCGCAGGCACGGCCCTCGAACCACGCGCACAGCTCGTCGGCGACCTGCTGGGGGTTGCCGATGATGTGCACACCCGACTGACTGCCCATCATCTCGCCGAGGTCCCGGGTAGTGGCCGACTCGCCGTAGTTCGCCCGGAGTTTGCCGATGATGCTGGAGACGATGGCCTGCGACCCGGTCGTGCGGCTGACGATGTCCGCGGGCAGCGGCTCGTCCAGGTCGTAGGAGGAGAAGTCCAGCCCGGACAGCTCCGAGAGCAGGATCAGCGCCTCCTCGGGGTCGCTCAGCGAGTCGAGGTAGGCCTTCTTCTCCCGGGCGATCGCCTCGGTGGGACCGACGACCACCTGCACCGCCGGCAGGATTCGGCCCGGCGCCGCGGTGCGGCCGACTTCCTCGAACGCCGTGTGCTGCTCCCGGTAGACCTTCTGTCCGGACTCGATGCCGGCGGCCACCACGAAGATCAGGTCGGCCCACCGTGCGGCGAACTTCCGGCCCCGGCCGGACTGCCCGGCCTGCAGCAGCACCGGCCAGCCCTGCGGGGGCTGCGGCACGGTGAGCGGGCCGCGGGAGACGAACGCGGCACCCTTGTGGTCGAGGTAGTGCACCTTGTCCGGGTCGGCGAACACGCCGGTGCTCCGGTCCAGTCGGAAGGCGTCTCGCTCCCAGGTTTCCCACAGGCCGGTGACCACTTCGAGGAACTCGTCGGCGCGGTCGTAGCGGCTGTCGTGTTCCATGAACGGCGTGCCGAAGTTCTCTGCCTCGTCCTGGTTCAGTGACGTCACGATGTTCCAGACCGCCCGGCCCTTGGACAGATGGTCGAGGGTGGCGAACGCCCGGGCGACGTGGAACGGGTGGAAGTAGGTCGTCGAATAGGTGGCGCCGAGCCCGATCCGCTCGGTGTGCGCCGAGATCAGGCCGAGTATCGTCAGCAGGTCCAGCTTGACGACCCGGGTTCCGCGACGGACCGCGTCGCGGAACGAGCGCCCGTAGGTGCCCGGCATCGCCCACCTGTCGTCGAAGAACAGCATGTCGAATCCGGCTCGCTCGACCTCTCGGCCGAGGTTGATGTAGTACTCCGGCTGGAGCACGTTCGGGTCGCTCCCCGGGTGCATCCACGCACCGTTCTGGGTCTGGCTGACGGTCGCTTGTCCGAAGGCGACCAGGACCATCTTGTCGTCGCGCACGAAACCCTCCTCGTACTGTGGCTCGTTCTGTGGGAATCGATCGTTGTCAGTGGGTGGCGAGTGTGAGCCGGGCGGACTCCAGCGCGTCGCCGACCCCGCCCATTCGGATGTTGGCGGCGGCGGTGACGAGATAGGTCTCGCCCCAGAAGAAGGAGTAATGACCGTCGGGTGTGTGTACCCGCGGGTGGATGATCACTGTGTCGTTCTCGTGCAGGACCCGATCGAGGTCCGGCAGCAGCCGGTCCAGCACGAGATCGACGCCGACGGTGTGACCGAAGGGGAAAGAGGTCCCGAAGCCGGCGGCCTCGACCGCCGATTTCAGGGCGGACGCCACTTGGCCAACGGTGGCGCCCGGGCGAAGGACACCGGTCGCGGCGCGGATCGCCGTGACTGCTACGTCCTTGAGCTGTTGCGCCTGGTCCGTCGCCGGGCCCACGGCGATGGTTCGCACCAGTTGGGTGTAGAAGCCCGAGACGGCGGGGGTCATCTCCATCATCACGAGGTCGCCGGGCTCGAGACGGCGCCGTGTCGCCGGCCTCAGCTCGGGGAACGCCCGGCCGGACTCCAGCGGACCGGAGGCCACGATGGTGAAGTTGCGGTTGGCGCCGTTGCGGAAGGTGAAGCTCTCGAACTCCGTGACGACGTCCCACTCGGTCATCCCCGGCTCGATCACCTCCAGCAGGTGCCGGTAACCGGCCGCCGCGAGTTCCGCGGAGCGGAGACCTGCCTCGGCCTCCTCGGAACTCTTGCGGTACCACATGTCCTTGAACGCGCCGGAGATGTCGACCCACTCGACGTCGGGCAGCGCGCCGCGCAGGTGCTCGTACGAGTACGCGGGCACGTTCGACCAGCGCCAGCCGACCCGGCCCGCCGAAATCCCCTTCTCGGTCAGGACATCGCCGAGGAGGGCTGCCGGGGACTGCGTCTCGCCGTAGACCCGGCAGTCCGACGAGGTCGAGAACTGGGCGTGCGAAAGCGACTGCAGGTACGGGCTGATGGTCGTCGGGTCTCCGGTGCGGGGAACGACGGTAGCGCTCAGCCCGGACGCGATGTAGTCGTTCTGCAGGAAGTAGAACTCTTCCTGTGCCGTCGGCGACGGTGCCGGCGCCAGTAGGACGACTGCCTCCAGGCCGAGGTCGTCCATGGTTTCGTGCAACATGCCGCGACGGCGCGCGGTCTCGGTCTCCGAAAAGTACATCCTGGAACCTCCTGATGATGGTGGCGGGGCTCAGACGATCGGGGTGTGGGTTCCGAAGGTGCGCCGGTGGTAGGTGAGCGGTGCGACGCCGGGATCGACTTCGCTGTCCACCACGGCGCCGACGACGATCCGGTGGTCACCGCCGGGCAGGAAGTCCTCGACCGTTGCCGCGACCCATCCGGCGATGCCCGGCAGCCGGGGCAGCTCGTGGTCGAGCGACCAGCTCAGTCCGTCGAACTTGTCGGGGCCCTTGCGGCTCAGCCGGGTCGCGATCGTGGACTGTTCGACCGCAAGCACGTTGACCCCGAACTGCCGTGTGCGCCGGATGAGCGCGAGCAGGTCCGAGTCGCCGTCCAGGGCGACCGCGATGAGCGGCGGGGTCATCGACAGCGAGAGGAACGCGCTGACAGTGGTGCCGTGCGGCCTGGCCCCGTCGAGTGCGGTGACCGCCGTGACGGATCCGGCAGCCTGGGCCATCGTGTCGCGGAAGTTGTCGCGCAGGATGTCGTGCGCCGCTCCTGCTGCAGCGAGGCTCTTCATGAAGCCAGGCTATGGAGCAAGCAATGATTTCTTCCAATGCAATCCATGACGCATTCCTTGCGTCCGGCGCAATTTTGAAGTCGACCAACTTCCCGCCGGACAATTGCACTCAGCGCAATTTCTTGTTCCGACAATGCATTGGCCGTATTGCCGACCTTCGGCCTAGCGTCGAGCCGTACCGGACCGGCACCTTCGATGAGGAGCGGCAATGGGAATCGAGAAAGAGATGGCGTCCTGGGGCGTTCGGACGCGGTACGAAGACCTGCCGGACGAAGTCACCGAGCTGATGAAGACCTTGACATGGGTGATCGCGGGCTGCACGGTCGCCGGCGGGAGTGCCGACGGTTGTGAGGAGGTTGTCGACCTGGTCCGGTCCTGGGGCGGGGCCGAGGAGGCGACGGTCCTGGTGCACGGCGGACGCGTCCCCGCGCACGCCGCGGTCCTGGCCAACAGCACGATGGCGCGTGCCCACGACATCTGCGACTTCGTGATGCCCGGCCAGCACCTCGGCACATCCCTCGTTCCCGTCGCCCTGGCAGTCACAGAACTGGTCGGCGGGCGCAGCGGAGCCGAGGTGCTCACTGCCCTCGCGGTCGGTGCCGAGATCGGCACCCGGCTCGGTCTGGTCACGCGGCACGGCGGGTTCGACCCCAGCGGGGTGGGCACCGTCATCGCCGCCACCGTGGTCGCCGGCCGGCTGATGGCTCTGGACGACGAACAGATGCTCAACGCCATGGCGCTGGCGTTCAACCGCGCCGGCGGCAGCTTCCAGAGCAACATCGATGCCTCCCTGGCGGTGCGGCTCATCCAGGGGTTCTCCTCACGCAACGCCGTCGAATGCGCCCAACTCGCCCTGCGCGGCATGACCGGGCCGAAGCACTGGATCACCGGAGTCTGGGGCTTCCACCACTTGTTCTCGGACCGCCGGGACGATGCCACCCTCGCCGGGCAGCTGGGGGAGCGGTGGACGGTGATGACGATGGGATTCAAGAACTTCCCCGCCTGCGGGGGAACCGGGACGGCGACGGATGCAGCGCTCGCGCTCGCCGAGAGGCATTCACTGAAGGCCGGGGATGTCGAGTCGGTGACCGTGCGGATGGCGGGAGAGCTGCCCTACCTGCTGGTGGGCAGCACCTTCGAACCTGGCCGCAATCCCACGGTGGACGGACAGTTCAGCGTTCAATACACGGTGGCGAACGCCTTGCTGCGGGGCACGCCGACCATGGACGACTTCACGCCCGAGGCGGTGACCGACCCGGCGGTCGTGGCGCTGGCCGGTGCGGTCCGCGTCGTGTATGAGCCCGAGCTCGCCGAGGGCGTCCACCTCGGACGGGCCGCGGTGGACGTGCGCACCACACAGGGCCGGCTGCTCTCGGAGGTGCGCGACGGCATGAAGGGCGGGCAGAACGACCCCCTGGACCGCGACCGGCTCCTCCACGACTTCTGGGACCGGTCCTCCCACGGCGGCCGGCCCGTCTCGGTGGACCGGCTGAACCGCTTCGTCCGGCTGGTGGATCGGATGGGGGACCTGGACGACGCCCGTGAACTCGTTCCGCTGCTGCTCGCGGCGGACACGACGGCCGGGGACGAACGCGAGCTGCAGTCTCTCCACCGCACCTGACAAGCAGCGGCTTCACTTCACGGCTGCATATGGCAGTTCTGTGCTCGACAGGACGACTCTGCCTGCCCACTGACGAGCCGTGCGCCAGGGTTCCGCTTCCCCGGCCAAATGGTTTACCGTGTTCACCAACTTGGTAAACAATGTTTACTTAGATCGTTCGACATCCGTTTCCCCTCCCCCTGAACGGAGCGGTGATCCATGTCCCGCACCACGGACACCCAGGACCTCGACACGGACCCGGCTGAGAACTCCGACACACTTATCGACGATCACGCGCGTGATCTCATCCGTCGACTTTCGGGCGGCGCGGAGCGGCTGGCCTTCCCGATGACGCGCTCCGTGCCCTTCGACCCGCCGCCGGAGTACGCCGCGCTGCGCTCGAAGTGCCCTTTCGCTCCCGCCGACCTGCACGGTCACGACGCCTGGCTGGTCGCCAGGTACGACGACGTCCGCGAGGCACTCCTCAGCGACGCGCTCAGCGCCGACATCACCCGCCCCGACTACCCGCAGGGCCCGGCCGGCAAGGTCAACCGGGCCCTGAGCACGTCCGGTCTGCCGGCCTTCCTGCGCATGGACGCGCCCCTCCACGACGACCTGCGCCGTCTGGTCACCCGCGATTTCATGATCAAGCGGGTGGAGGCCATGCGGCCGAGGATCCAGCAGGTCGTCGACGACCTGATCGACGCCATGCTGGCCGGGCCCAGGCCCGCCGACCTCTTCGAGGCCATTGCCTCGCCGCTGCCGAACATCATCATCAGCGAGATGCTCGGCATCCCGCAGAGTGATCACGCGTTCTTCCAGGACCGCACGACCTACCTCTTCAAGCGGAACGTCTCCGACGGGGAGCGTGTCACCAAGATCAGTGAGCTCAACGACTACGTCTACGGCCTCGTCGACTCCCGCGACGCCGACCCCGACCTCGCCCCCGAGGCCGACATCGTCAGCCGCCTCGTCCACGACCAGCTGCGCACCGGCAAGCTCGACCGCCGCACCGTCCAGGGCATCGCCTTCATCCTGCTCGTCGCCGGCCACGAGACGACCGGCAACATGATCGCGCTCGGCACGCTCGCACTGCTCCAGCACCCCGAGCAGTACCACGCGCTCGGCGAGGACCCCTCCCTCGCTCCGCTCGCGGTCGAGGAACTCCTGCGCTACCTCACCATCCTCAACGAGCCGAACTGGCGGGTCGCCAAGCAGGACACCGTCATCGGCGGCCGGGAGATCAAGGCGGGCGAGGCCGTGATACCGCTGACCTTCTCCGCCAACCGCGACGAGAAGCACTACGACAACCCGGACACCCTCGACATCCGGCGCGGCGCCCGCGACCACCTGGCCTTCGGCTACGGCATCCACCAATGTCTCGGCCAGCCGCTCGCCCGCGTGGAACTCCAGATCGTCTACACCACGCTGGCCCGCCGCATACCGACGCTCAGGCTCGCGGTTCCGCTGGAGGAAGTCCCGTTCAAGACCGACGTGGACATCTACGGCGTCCACGCCCTCCCCGTCACCTGGTGACACCCGTTCCGTGTCCGACCCACTGCAAGGAGGCAGAGGTATGACCACCACGGTTCCCCACAGCGCGCAGGTCCTGGCAGAACCGCGCATGCTCGTCGACGGTCGGCTGGTCGAGAGCGGCGACGACGGAGTCTTCCCGAACATCAACCCGGCGACCGAGGAGACCATCGGCCACACCTTCGACGCGACAGCCGACGACATCGACCGGGCGATCGCCGCGGCCCGCCGGGCTTTCGACGAGACCGACTGGGCCACCGACCACGCCTTCCGCAAGCACTGCCTCCTGCAACTCCAGCAGGCACTGGAGAAGAACAAGGAGCTGCTGCGTTCGGTACTGGTCGCCGAGGTCGGTGCGCCGGTCTCGACGACGCATCACATGCAGCTGGAGACGCCGCTGGGCGACGACCTGCTCTGGCCCGCCCAGGCCATCGACACCTTTCCCTGGGAACGGGACCTGGCGGACAACGACTTCTTCGGAGCACGCAGTTGGCGCAAGGTCCACAAGGAACCGATCGGAGTCGTGGGCGCGATCGTGCCCTGGAACTTCCCCCTGGAGACCACCCTCAACAAGCTCGGCACGGCCCTGGCCACCGGCAACACGGTCGTCCTCAAGCCCGCCGCTCTGACCCCGTGGAACGCCACCCACCTGGGTCGGCTGATCGCCGAGGAGACGGACATCCCGGCGGGTGTGGTCAACATCGTGCCGACCGCCGGCAACGAGCGCGCCCAGCTGATCGTGGACGACCCCCGGGTCGACATGATCTCCTTCACCGGCTCGACCGCCACCGGCCGCCACATCCAGCAACGCGTCGCCCCGATGACCAAGCGGCTGCTGCTGGAACTCGGCGGCAAGTCGGCCCACATCGTCCTCGACGACGCCGACTTCCCACAGGCCCTGGCCTCCTCGGCGTTCCAGGCGTGCCTGCACGGCGGGCAGGGCTGCGCCCTGCAGACCCGGGTGCTGCTGCCGCGCTCGCGCCACGAGGAGGGACTGGAGATCATCGAGACGGCTTTCCGTGCCGTCGCCTACGGCGACCCGACCGATCCGGTCAACATCCAGGGCCCGCAGATCAGCGCCCAACAGCGGGAAAAGGTCGAGGAGTACATCCGCATCGGGCAGGAGGAAGGCGCACGGCTGGTCCTGGGCGGCGGACGCCCCGCGCATCTGACGCGCGGCTACTACGTCGAGCCGACGCTCTTCGCGGACGTCACTCCCGGGATGCGGATCGCGCAGGAGGAGATCTTCGGCCCGGTGCTCACCGTCCTGCCCTACGACGACGAGGAGCACGCGGTCCGCATAGCCAACGACAGCCCGTACGGCCTGTCCGGCGCCGTCAGTTCCGCTTCGCCCGAGCGAGCGCTCGCCGTCGCCTGGCGGATCCGTACCGGCACCGTCTCGATCAACGGTGGAGTGGCCCACGGCGCCGACGCCCCGTACGGCGGCTACAAGGCCAGCGGCATCGGCCGCCAGAGCGGGCTCGAAGGCTTCGAGGCCCATCTGGAGACCAAGACCGTCGCGGGTCTCTGACCCCGATCCCGGGGTCCGCCCCCCTCGTTCACACGAGCCCACGCCAAGGAGAGTCATGATGAAGCCGCACCAGTCCTTCGAGGGAGACCGAGTCGTAGTCAGCGGCGGCGGAGGCGCCGGAATGGGTGCCTCACTGGCCCGCAAACTCACCGGACTCGGCGCCGAGGTCCACGTGCTGGACCTTAAGACGCCGCCGGCCCCGGCCGACGCTCACTTCTACGCGACGGACCTGAGCGACCCGGAGGCGATCAGCGCCGCCGTCGCCGAGATCGGCGGACCGGTCGCGGCCCTGTTCAACTGCGTGGGCGTGCCCGGCAACCGGACCTCACCCCTGGACACCATGCTCATCAACTTCGCCGGCGTACGGCACCTCACCGAAGCCGTCGTCCCACACATCACTCCGGGCGGATCCGTCACCACCATCGCCTCCCAGGCCGGCTCGCACTGGAGCGACAATCTGGAAACCCTGCTTCCCCTGGTCCACACCAAGGGCTTCGACGGCGCGAAGGACTGGTGCGAACAGCATCCGGACGAGATCGCGCTCGCCTACCCGGCGTCCAAGGAGGCCGTCGTCATCTGGACCCAGTACGCGGCCGTCGAACTCGGGCAGAAGGGCATCCGCATCAACTGCACACTCCCCGGCCCGACCGCCACACCCATGACCGCCGACTTCGAGGCGATGACCGGCAAGGAGTTCTGGGACACCTTCCCGATCCCACTGGGCCGTCCCGCCACCCCTGACGAGCAGGCCGAGGTCCTGCTCTTCCTCGGCAGCCCGGCCGCCTCCTGTATCACCGGCACCGCGCTGCTCACCGACGGCGGCACCACCGGCGGCGTCACCACGGGCCTGCTGACCGTCGCGCACTGAACCACCCGTCCCACACGAACAACCGGAGAACCACGATGAAGGTAGAAGTCGACGTCCCCAAATGCGTCGCCTCGGGGCAGTGCGTACTGATCGCACCCGACGTCTTCGACCAGCGCGACGAAGACGGCATGGTCGTCCTGCTCGACGAGACGCCCGCCCCCGAACTGCACGACGGCGTACGCGAGTCGGCGATGGTCTGCCCCGCGACGGCCATCCGCGTCCTGGAATCGTGAGCGCCATGGACCGGGTGGTCATCGTCGGCGCCTCCGCCGGCGGCCTCACGAGCGCCGAGGCACTGCGCAGGCAGGGGTACGAGGGCTCGATCACCCTGATCGGCGACGAGACGCACCTGCCGTACGACCGCCCACCGCTGTCCAAGCAGATCCTGACCGGCGAGTGGGGCCCGGACCGGCTACCGCTCCGCGCTCGCGCCGACATCCACGCGCTCGGCCTGGACCTGCGGCTGGGCCGGGCGGCCACCGGGGTGAGCCTACGGGACCGGACCGTCGCCCTGACCGGCGGCGGGACCGTCCGCTTCGACGCCCTGGTCGTGGCGACCGGGGTACGGCCCCGGCGGCTGCCCGGCAGCGACGGAGTACGCGGGGTCCACGTACTCCGCATCCTGGAGGACGCGCTCGCCCTGAAGGAACAGTTCCTCGCCGGGCGGCGGCTCGTCGTGGTGGGCGCCGGGCTCCTCGGTGCGGAGGCGGCCTCGGCCTCGCCGTCACCGTGCTCGACCCGCGCCGGTACCGCTGGCCCACGCCGTCGGCGAAGACATCGGCCACGCCCTGACCCAGGCACACCACGAGCACGGCGTCGACCTGCGCACCGGGGTGACGGTGCGGGAGATTCTCAACCGCGAGGGAGAGGTCACCGGAGTGGCCCTGGCCGACGGAACCGCGGTACCGGCGGATGTCGTCGTGGTCGGCATCGGGTCGCTTCCCAACACCGAGTGGCTGGAGGACAGCGGGCTGCTGCTGGACAACGGCCTGGTCTGCGACGAGTTCAGCCAGGCCGCGCGCGGCGTGTACGGAGTGGGCGACGTGGCTCGCTGGTACAACCCGTTCTTCGGCACGCGCATGCGCGTCGAACACCGCACCAACGCCGCCGAGCAGGGCCTGGCCGTCGCCCGCAACCTGCTCTGCGAGGAGCTTCTGGTCCGACCAGTACGAGCTGAAGATCCAGGCGTACGGCCATCTCCGCGGCCACGACGAAGTCACCGTGGTCGAAGGACACCTGGCCACCCGCCGCTTCATCGCCGCCTACCGCACCGGCGACCGCCTCACCGGGGCCCTCGCGGTGGGTGTCCCGCCCAAGGCCCTCCGCCCTGGCGGGCCGCTCTGGCCGCAGGCCACACCTGGAACGAGGCCACAGGCGCGTCCGCAGCCGCCCGACAGAAGCGCCCACCGTCGTCACCACGTCCCGTCGCCGAAGGACAGCCCGTGCACAGAACCGACCCGGCCGGCTTCACCATCGACCGCCCCGCCACCGCACCACTGGACCCGCCCCCGTCTCACCTTCAGCGCCGCGCCGAGCAGCGCTTCTGCCCCGTCACCATCCACGACGGCAGGCTCCACCCCTATCTCGTCACCCGCTACGAGGACGCCCGCGCGGTCCTGGGCAGCGGCGCCTTCAGCGCCGACCCCAGCCCCCGTCCGGGGATGCCGGCCTTCCCCGGCTGGCGGGAGGGGCAGCCGCAAGGCCCGCGCGGCTTCTTCAAGAACTACGACGAACCGGTGCACTCCCATATGCGCAAGGCGCTCACCCGGGAGTTCATGGTCAAGCGCATCAACGCGATGCGGCCCGGGATCGAGCGCCTGACCGTGGAGCTGCTGGACGAGATGACCGGGCAAGGACCGTCCGCCGACCTGGTGGAACAGTTCGCCCTGCCCCTGCCCTCGCTGGTGATCTGCGACCTGCTCGGCGTCCCGTACGAGGACCACGACTTCTTCCAGCGGCGTGCCAAGGTCTTCGTCGACCTCTCCGCCGGCCTCGAGGACGTCGTGCAGGCCCAACAGGAGCTCGGTGAGTACCTCGACAAGCTCGTCGCACGCAAGCGCGCCGAACCCGGCGACGATGTGGTGACGCGGCTGGCCGAACAGGTGGACAGCGGGGCCATCAGCGCCCGTGACGCCGCCGACCTGGCCGCGTTCGTCCTTTTCGCCGGGCACGAGACCACAGCGAACATGATCGCCCTCAGTGCCGTCGCCCTGCTGCACAACCCGGATCAGATACCGGCCCTGCTGGCTGGTCCCCAGGAGGCGGCCAACGCCGTCGAGGAACTGCTGCTGCGGTACCTCACCATCGTCCATGGAGGGCTACGCCGCTCCGCGTCAAGGAGGTGGAGATCGCCGGGGTCGCCCTCCAGCCCGGAGACGGCGTGGTCGTGCCCCTCGGTCTGGCCAACCGCGACCCGGAGATCTTCGGCGACCCCGACCGCCTCGACCTGGCCCGCGCCACGGCCCGCAGGCACGTGGCCTTCGGCTACGGTATCCACCAGTGCCTGGGCAAGCCCCTGGCCCGCGCCGAACTCCAGATCGTCCTCCCGGAGATCTTCCGGCGGTTGCCGAAGCTGTGCATCACCGTTCCTCTGGAGGAAATCGACTTCAAACAGAACACCTTCGTCTACGGCATCAACACCCTCCCGGTCGCCTGGTAGGTCACCCATGTCTCCCCTCACCGGCCTCGACGGCCGCACCGCCGTGATCACCGGCGCCGCCTCCGGCATCGGCCGCGCCACCGCCAGGCTGTTCGCCGACGCCGGAGCCGTCGTCGTGGTGGCGGACCTCGACGCCGAGGGCGCCGAACAGACCGTCGCCGAGATCGAGAAGGAGGGCGGGACGGCCCTCGCCGTGGTCGGCGACCTCAGCGACAGCACCGTCATCGCCCGCCTCGTCGCCGTGACCGACGGGCGTTTCGGCGGCACCGACATCCTCGTGAACAACGCCGGGGTGACCGACAGCAAGACCCCGCCCGCACGGGTCGGCGACGAGGAGTGGGAACGCGTCGTCAGGATCAGCCTCACCGCGCCCTTCCTGCTCACCCGCGCCATGCTCCCGCACATGCTTCGGCAACAGCGTGGCGTCGTCATCAACATCGCCTCCGAAGCGGGCCTGCGCGGCGGTGTGGGCGGCATCGCCTACACCGCCGCCAAGCACGGCGCCGTCGGCATGACCATCGGTGTGGCCGAGGCCGGACAGATCGCCTCGGTGGCGCTCTTCCTTGCCTCCGACGCGGCCGACAACGTCAACGGCGCCGTCATTCCCGTGGACGGAGGCCGGGCAGCGCTCTGAGCGAGCCCGTCCACCACCGCGCGGCATGACAGCGGGGAAGGCAACGGCCGCCGACGTCGAGTCCGGTGCCGCCTGCCGCCCCCTCACGCACGGTCAGGTACGTCCGAACAACGAGAACAGCAGGGCATCGCGCAACTCGTCTAGCTCGGACGCGTCGCTGACTTCGGAGACGTTCCTCCACAGGCCGAACTGACCGTGCAGCCCGCTCCACAGCAACTTGGCCGCCAGCCGCGCGTCCAGGTGACCGCCCACACCTGCTCCGGCCTCGCTCAGATACGGCACCGTGGCCTCGCACCAGGCGTCCAGTAAACGTTCCATGGGGTGGCCGACGGACTCCGGCGGTGGGGGAAGCGACGGGCCGGTGAGGAACGCCAGCTCGTAGCGGCGCGGTTCGTCGACTGCGAAGCCGCAGTACGCGTCGACGACGGCACGCAGGCCGGCCCAGGCATCCTCGGCAGGCGCTGACCCGCGTGCGGCGCGCAGCCTGTCGGCCATCGCGGCGTAGACGCCGTCGAGCAGCGTCCACATCAGCTCGTCCTTGTCCCTGAAGTGCTTGTAGATCGCCGGGGCCGTCACCCCGGCCTCACGGGCGACGGCACGCAGCGAGATACCCTCCGGCCGCCCCGCTTCCTCCAGAAGGCGGCCCGCCGCGTCCAGGATCTCCTGGCGCAACCGCTGCCCCTCTCCCCAGCGGTTCGGCATCCGCTTCGCAGTGCCCTGTGAAGCACCCATCGTCGACTCGCCCCTCCTGTCCCGCGTGGCCCTGCCAGTCTCCGGGTGCGGGCTCGCCGTGTCCAAAACCGCCCTCCTGGGTCTCCGTTCCGGTACAGCATGGTTTACGAGGTTCACCAACCAGTAAACGCCATTTACTGACCTCTGGTCCTGCCCTGTATCTCATCCGCTGAATTTCGGACGGTACGGAGCGGCCGACGTTCCCGATGTGTGGCTTTTGACCGGCGCCGGTGAGCCGAGGCGTGACAGCACCCTGGGGCAAGGGCGACCGGGGTGCTGCCCGGCACGTCCTGGTGAGCACCTGCATCGTCGTCCGCTATTTGGTCATTCGGCAGCCGCTCATCACGCGCAACGCCATCCGGAGCGGGCGGGTCGGCGGTGCGTGCCGCCCCGCCCCCGCAACCGCGGCCTCACGTTCTGGTCGGCCGATGCCCGTGCCTGTTCTGGAAGACTCCTCCCGTCGTCCGTCCAATGCCGCGCGATGCGCGACGTCACTCGCCGAGAAGCCTGCGCAGCCAGGCCAGCCGGGCGGCGACCCTGGCCTCGGAGAGTGTGGCCTGCGGGGCGAAGCCCTCGTAGCCGTGGAAGCCGCCGGGCCACACATGGAGTTCGGCGACCCCGCCGGCCTGCCAGTCCCTGAGGCGTAGGCGACGGTCTCGTCCCGGAAGGTCTCCGCGGAGCCGACGTCGAGGAAGGCGGGGGCAGCCCGGCCAGGTCCTCGGCGCGGGCAGGGGCCGCATACGGGGACACGTCCGGGCCGCCGCGCCGGTCGCCCAGCAGCGCGGTCCACCCGTCTCGTTGGACGTGCGGTCCCAGATGCCGAGGCCCGCCATCTGGTGCGCGGACGGGGTGTCGTTGCGGTCGTCCAGCATCGGGCACAGCAGCAGCTGCCCGATCGGCCGCGGGCCCTGGCGGTCGCGGGTCAGCAGGGCCAGCGCGGCCCTCAGACCGCCGCCCGAGCTGACACCCTCGATGACGATCCGCGCGGGATCGCCGCCGATCTCCTTGGCGTACTCGGCCGTCAACAGCAGACCGGCGTAGACGTCCTCGACCGGCGCCGGGTACGGGTGCTCGGGCACCAGACGGTACTCCACGGACACCACGACCGCGTCCAGTTCCCGCGCCCAGTCCAGGGCCATGGCCACGGCGAACCGGTTGTTGCCGAGGATCATCCCGCCGCCGTGGGTGTGGTAGATGACCGGCCGGCCACCGGTTGACGCCGCCGGGCGGCAGATCAGCAGCGAGATGTCGGGGGCGCCCTGTGGACCCGGCACCGTCCGTTCCTCGATGTCGAAGGCCCCGCCCTGGCTCAGCTCTTCGTCGCTGAGGTCCAGGATGTCCATGCTCCGACGCATCTCGGGGATGTCAGCGATGGTGAAGGAGGAGGGTAGTGAAGTTGTCGGAAAGGTTGGCGGGGAGGGTCTGTTGCGCCCAGATGGTTTTGCCCTGGGTGGTTTGGCGGGTGCCCCAGGCCGCTGTGAGCTGGGCGACCAGGAGCAGGCCGCGGCCGCCTTCGTCGAAGGTGCGGGCGCGGCGCATGTGGGGGGCGGTGCCGCTGGCGTCGGAGACTTCGCAGATGAGGTTCCGGTCGTGGATCAGGCGCAGCTGTATGGGTGGGGCGCCGTAGCGGATGGCGTTGGTGACGAGTTCGCTGACGACCAGTTCGGTGACGAAGCCGACGTCGTCCAGTCCCCAGGCATCCAGTTGGGCGGTGGCTTCCTTGCGGGCTGGGGCGACGGCGACCGGGTCGGCGGGTATGTCCCAGGTGGCGACCCGGCCGGTGTCCAGCGCTTTGGTGCGGGCGATGAGCAGGGCGATGTCGTCGGTCGGACGGTCGGGTAGCAGGGCGGCCAGAACGGCGTCGCACAGGGTGTCCAGAGGTGTGGAGGGCTGGGCGAGGGTCTGGCGGAGCAGGGACAGGCCGGTGTCCGTGTCGCGCTCGCGGGATTCGATCAGTCCGTCGGTGTAGAGGGCGAGGAGGCTGCCTTCGGGCAGTTCGATGTCGGTGGCTTCGAAGGGGAGTCCGCCCAGGCCGAGCGGGGGGCCGACAGGAAGGTCGAGGAGTTTCGCGGTGCCGTCGGGGGTGACCAGGACGGGTGCCGGGTGGCCGGCGAGGGCGATGGTGCAGTGGCGGGACACCGGGTCGTATACGGCGTACAAGCAGGTCGCGCCGACATCTCCGGTCGTCTCGGCCCCGAGGCCCGGCCGGGGGGCGTCCTGTGGTTCAGCGGACAGGCGGGCGACGAGGTCATCGAGGTGGGTGAGCAGTTCGTCGGGGGCCAGGTCCATGTCGGCGAGGGTGAGCACAGCAGTGCGCAGCCGCCCCATGGTGGCGGAGGCGTGGATGCCGTGGCCGACGACATCGCCGACGACGAGCGCGACTCTGGCGCCGGACAGCGGGATGACGTCGAACCAGTCCCCGCCCACCCCGGCCCGGGCGCCGGCCGGCAGATAGCGGGAGGCGACCTCCACCGCGGCCTGCACCGGCAGTGCCTGGGGCAGCAGGCTGCGCTGCAGGGTGACGGCGGTGGCGCGTTCGCGGTTGTAGCGCCGGGCGTTGTCGATGCAGACGGCCGCCCTGGCGGCCAGTTCCTCGGCCAGCACCAGGTCGTCCTCACGGAACACCTCGGGGTGCTGGTGGCGGACGAAGACCACGACGCCCAGGGTGGCGCCGCGGGCGGTCAGGGGCACGGTTATCGCCGAGTGCATGCCGAATTCGCGGACCGTGGCGGCCCGGACCCGATCGCGGACCGTCCATTCGGTGATGGCGGGGTCGGTCGCGTGGTGCAGTCGGGCCTGTCCCGACCTGAGGCTCTCGACCGGCGGGGAGCCTTCCGGATAGTCGTCCACCTGGCCCGGAGCGACGACCGCCTCGGGGGTACCCGGGTTCACGGAGCGGTGGGCGACACGCCGCAGTGAGAGCGGGCCGCGCGGCGCGCTCCTTCCCTGCGGCGGCTCATGTACGCCGTCGAGGGAGGCGAGCAGGTCGACGCTGACGAAGTCGGCGAATTCCGGGACGGCCACATCCGCCAGTTCCTGAGCCGTCCGCGTCACGTCCAGGGTGCTGCCGACACGCGCACTGGCATCCGCCAGCAGCACCAGCCGCTTTCGGGCCCAGTACTGCTCGGTTATGTCATGAGCGGCCGCACCCACGCCCCGGACACGGCCGTCCTCGTCCCTCAGCGGGGTGAGGAAGAGCAACCAGGCGTGCTCGCGGCTCTCGCCGGGGACGGTCATGTAGCTCTCCACGGCCTGCGGCTCACCGCTCTGCAGCGCCCGCAGCATGAACCGCTCCAGCCTGGTCACCACCGGATGGTCCAGGGCCTCCGAAGGTTGCAGCCCGCGCACGTCGTCCTCGGTGAGGCCCAGGGAACGAAGCCAGGCCTGGTTGGCCCGGCGCAGGCCCCGCCCGGTGTCGAACACTGCCATTTGGCAACCCGCGACCTGCTCGTGGTGCCGGTTCACGAGAGCGTCGTCCTCGGCCCGGGGCTCCAGCCCGGTCAGTGCGCAGACCAGGAACCATTCGAGCCGCCCGCCCTCCGGCGCCCGTCTGTGCGCCAGGACCCTGGCCTCCAGGCGGTGGCCGTCGCGGTGCCGCAGGGCGATCCGCCCGTTCCACCTGGGCAGCCCCGCGAGGGACCGCAGCTCCCGCTCGTCGATCCCCTCAGCCAGTAGACCGGCGGCGGGCCGTCCCACGAGCTGCGCGGGCGCATACCCCAGCAATGCCTCGGCCCCCGCATTCCACCCGGTCACGATACCGTGCTCGTCGATGGTGACGTTCGCATTGAGCGCCTCGTCGAAGACGTGTGCGGACGGCCCCGGCACCTTGTCGGTGGACATGCGTCCCTCCATGGTTGCCCATCTCGCTCTCGCGGCGATCTTCGCCGCTTTCCATCGTGTGACGCCCCGGCCTCACACATTCAGGCAAACAGGTCATATATCTGCATTATCATGCTTCGGTCGTCCAGGGTCACCCCGGAATGTGCCTGCTCCCTGGGGTGGACTGCACGCGGCGTCTTGATCGCCCGCCCGGGTATCGAGTCCTCCGAGCGCCTCTGCCGGCACTGGTGGAGGATCGAGCGGTCCAACCGCCTGGCTGTTGGCTGCCGCCGCCTCACCTACCGACTGGTCCACCGGCTCCGCCACGCTCGGACAACGACGTACAGGGCCGGCCTTCCGTCCCCTGCGTTCGGGTCTTGGGCGTCGACTAGTGTCCAGCCTGGGTGGTGATGGCGCCGCACTTCGTGCACCGTAGCCCCTCGGCCACCTGGCAGTTGTCGCTGAGCGCGGAGTTGACGACCTCGAAGTCATCCCCAGGGAGTGCCCCGGGCTCACCCGCAGCGGCGGTCTCGGCGCCGCCGGTGAGGAACTCCAGGAGTTCCAGGGGCAGGGCAACCTCGTAACCGCGCTGGTGAACACTACGGATGGCAGCGCCAACCCCATCGGTGACAACAGAGCGGAGACAGCCGTTGTTGGCGGCGGGATCGCGCTCCTCGCCCTCCGGTTCGCTGTACCCGTCCCAGGGAGCCGGCAAGCACTCGATGCCACCTGCGGTAAGGATCTCGTCCAAGCGCTCCCAGAGCCTGCGCACCGGGTTCGTCTCGGGCAGTTCGCGGATGGCCTCAGTCATCAAGACGTGCAGCTCATCCGTGCCCAGTTCGTCAAAGGCGGGTTCCGTGATCACGTCTCTTCTCCCGGGCGTGGATGGTGCATTGGATTGTGCCGGCGGTAGTCAGTCGGTGACGAGGTAGGGATGACCAACCTGCGGCCAGTCCCCGTCGGCGGTGACGTTGTGCGGCCACCGGCACGGGACGGTCTCGATGTGCACGCCGGAATGCTCCTCACAACGGACCCGGTTGTTCGGGGTGACGTCGGGGAGCGGGACTGGGATGACCACGGTCGGCACGGACCCGAGTTCGGCTTCGTCGTCCGCGTGCTGCTCCAGGGCGGCAGAGAGCGCGGTGTCGCGGATGTTGAGAGTCTGGGTCTCGCCATCGTGGTGGGTGACGAGGGCGGTGTCCTCGTAGCTGATCCAGCCCGAGTCGTCCCTGGTCGGTTCGACCGTGACGGAGGTGACGGCCTTACCGGTGGATTCACGGTGCTGGAGGGCTTCAACGGCCGCGGATGTGAGCTTGCTGATTTCCATGCTCAGTTCTCCCGTCTTGCAGTCAGGCGATGCGCTCAACGTGAGCGAAGGTCACGGTCTCGGCAGCGTCGCGGTCGAAGCCGCGTTTCCCGGAGTGGCGGATGAACTGGTACGTCCCGGGCAGAGCGGGCCCAGCGAGCCGGAGCCGCGTGCGATGCGGGCCGATGGTTCGCGCGTACTTGTGGCAGCCACCGTGGTGCAGCGCCGCTGCCCGACCTCCTTGAGCGCCCGAGCGAGCCAGCGCGCGCCGGCGACCGAACTCGGCGCCCTCGCCCTCCCTCGGCGGGGCGTATGAACGTCCCGGGCTCGCCGAGCACGAGGTCGCCGGTTTTTCCCGGCCTCGGCCTTCGAGGTCGCATCCAGTGCCTCACACATCAGGCCACCTCGTTACTGCGCTTGCCCGCGGGCTTCGCGGCGAGGGCCTGCTGCTCGACGTGGCGTGCCGCGATGTACAGGCCCTCGCGGTTCAGGTGCCGCGAGTAGCTCGAGTCGAGGTAGAGCACGGGCACATCGCCGGCGGCCTTCAGCAGCGCCGGGTGCAGCAGGTGCTTGATCGGGCCCGAGCCACCGCCGTAGACGTAGACGACCTCGGTCGTCGCGCCGGCCTGGGAGAGGACGTCACCGAAGGAGGAGGCGATCTCGTCGACCAGGTAGCTGGCCTCGTCCTCGACGAAGCCGGCGGCGCGCTGGTGACGGTTCTTCACCAGCACCGACGGCTCCGCGTGGAGGAAGTCGGCCAGCTGCTTGCGCGAGGAGAACAGCAGCGTGGCGTCCGACTCGCTCATGCGCTCCATGGCGTTCATCAGCGCGGTGCCGTAGCCCTCGTCGAGGGTGTCGGCCGCCTCGGGGTTGAACCGGCCGTCGGTGAAGACCGGGAAGTTCACGGTGCCCTCGCCGACATCGACGCCGATGGTGTTCTGCACCGCCACCAGATCGGAGGCAGAGACACCTTCCACGAGGGACGCGTCACGGGCGCGCAGATCATCGAGCAGGGCCTGTGCGAGCGGCTCGCCCTTGTCGGTGATGGCGAACTGCGCGGAGGCACCCTCGGCCATCACCTGGACGTCGACGAACTGCAGACGCACCGAGACGGGAGTGCTGAAGTTCTTGATCGTCACCAGGTGCACCGTCGGATCCGCGCTGCCCAGCAGACCGATGAACTCGGCGGCGTAGGCGTGGCGACGCGCGACGAACTCAGAGATCGGCAACGCCAGGCCGGCGCGCACCTGCACGCGCAGCTCGTGATCGGGCAGCGCACCGTTCTCGCGGACGTAGTCGCGCAGGGCCTTCGCGGCGAAGACACCCAGGACCAGAACCTTGCTCAGCTCCTGATCGGCCTTGGAGTGCTTACCCAACACCTCGAACTCGGTGAACTTCGAGCCACGCACAGACAGCGCTGCGCGGCCGAAGATCCGGCGGTCCGACGCCGCCACCAGGGGAGTGGTGAGCGAGCAGTCGATCTGGTTGTAGAAGTCGCCGGCCAGCACGGAGGCCGCATCCGCGTCGGGGAGCGGCACCTTCGGCGAGGTGCGGGAAGTCGAGACGACCGCGCTGGGCAGATCGATCTCGTCGAAAATCCCCTGCTTCGTGTTCTGGATGACGCCCTTGACGTAGCCGTTGCCGACGTCGATGCCGCCGGTAAGAGTGATGGTGTCGTTGCTGTTGGCGCTCATGAATTCGGTCCCTCGGTGTCTGTGTTGTCTGCCTGGAAAATGAAATTCACCGCGTCACTCAGCGCCGAGTACTCGCCATGATTTCGTCGATGGACGCCTGCTTCGGCGGCTCCGGCGGTGCGCTGGGGGCGCTTGCCGCGGGCTCCTCGGCCGTCTCAACCGGTGCGGGAACCGGCTCGGGCTGGGCTACCGGCGCTGGTGCTGTCTTCTCGACGACGGCGTCGGCCTGGTCGGTGACCACGGGCTGCGGCTGCGGCTGAACCGGCCGGGCGGCCGGGCGGCGATCGGTTGTGGCCTCGTCGTCCTCGTGCTGCTCGGTGCTCTCCAGCGGCGGCCGGCCGCGACGCGGCAGCTGATCGACGGGCTTGTAGAAGACGTCGATGTACCCGTCGCGCTGAATGGACTCCCGAATGAGCAGTCGAATCGACTGCGAGATGTCCGCCTGCTCATTGAGCCACTCGATCACCGAGGTATCGGCAGCGGGCACGGTCCAGCGGACCTTGCGAGGTTCACCCGACTGATTCGTCATTGCACTCACCTCACCCTGGCACTCGCTCCTGCACTTCATCCGGTCGTTCGCCGGATGTCTCTAGCTCTGTCATATGGACTCACCGCCTTTCTCGTCTCCCTCGAATGCGAATCGACGTGAGTTCACTCTAGTGTCCCTATCGAGTCCAATGCAAGTCCCATTCGATACGCCAGTGGGGCGCCATTGGTGTCCTTATCGAGTGCTGGCAGGGACGCCTGCGAGACACCGCAGTGCTCCCGCCTGGGACGACCGCGTGCAAGCCGCCGGCACCATGCGCCTCTGAGCCCCACATGCGACGCAACAAGGGCTCCCACGGGACACCTGCGAGACGCCTGGGGTCACGGCGCCGTCTCGGGGGAGCCGCATCCGAGTCCATACGGCGTCCCTGCGGTGTCCCGGTCGTGTCTCCTGGGAGACGCCACCCGACATCCCTGTACAGGTGAGTCCTCCGAAGGCTCTGTGTGCGACGCCAGTGCGGCACTGTCGGGGCGCGCGCGAGACACCGTGAGGACGTGCGCGGGACACCGAGAGGCTCAGCGGCAGCGGTGGGCGTCTTATGCGTGTCTCAGTCGGGCCTCCTGCGTGTCCCGATGAGTCACCTCGGAGACGCGAGGGAGACGCTGTTTCATTGCTGTTTCATGGAGCCGAAAAGCCTGTCTGTCCGCCAGCGGGCACGGCGAACCAGCCGCAGACAGTCGGCGGAGCGAGACCGGAACCGCCGGCGGCGGGCCACCGGAGCAGTGCTGTTGCGGCGGCCGACACAGGGGCGCCATCGGCTCGCTCGATGGGTAGGCGGGGGTGGGGGCCGTGGCCGCCAGCTTGGAGCTGCTGCTCCCTGACGCCGGCGATCTTCTCACCCAGTTGCCGCGTCCGGGCGCCGCAGCTCTGCTGCCAGCTCCTCGCGAGTGAAGCCGATCGACTGGTTGCAGGTGCCGGGGTGGTCCTCGACGAGCAGACACGCGTCAGAGACGACGACCTTCTGACACCCCGGCGCGATCCGCAGCTCCCGTCGGCCCTCGTCGTCCCAGAACAGCCACCACAGTACGAGTCCTCCGGGCTCGTACTGCATCTGCGCACACACTGTGTGCTGCACATCGGGCCCGTGTACACCGAAGTCGCAACCGAGCGGCTCGGCATCGACCTCGAAGTCCGCGCCGGGCAATCCGTTCAGGGCGCGCACCTCGTCGTCCGTCAGTGCCACTTCCGCTGAGCAAGGCATGGGCATGGGGTCCTCCGACTCCAAATCGAGTGACAGCGTCACTCTTCAGGCCCGGCAGACACCGAAAACGTCAATAGATCTTGGAAGTGTCAGGGTGACCTGCATCACAGTGGCTTGTGAGGCCTCCGGGAGGGTCGCCTTAGCCGGTGCAGCCAGCGCAGCGCGATGGTGCAAGGCCGGCTGCGCCGTCCGCAGCGAACGACGGAGCAGAGCGTTAGCCACAGCCGGAGCGACGGTGTCGCGAGAGGAGGGATCCGCTGCGCGGCGAAGGGTGTGCCGCCGACGGCAGCAGGGTGACGAACCGGGGCTGTGCCCCGTCAGGAGCAGACCCGTACCCCCGCCTCGCTCGTGCCTCACGAGGACGGATCAGCATGGGGTACGGCCGTATCACGGACGGCAAAACAGCCGTACAGCCAGAAGATGCAATGACCAGGCGAAACAGCCAGACCCGTACCCCCGCTGCGCGGAAGAACGGGAGGGGTATGGGACCAGAGGGTACGGACCGTTTCCCCTGATGTTCCAGGCTTCCGCTAACGCTCCAGCCGTGGAACAGCGATGACGACGAACAAGGAAGCAAAGGGCATAAGGGAACCTGATAACACGTGTCCCGCGGACCCTCGCTCCGCTCGGCCTCTCCGCTGCGCTCCGAGGACGTGTTAGTCGGCATAGCCGACGGGTTCCACCGCTCGCTTCGCTCGCTGGTCCGTCGGTCGCTGACGCTCCCTCCGGCTATGCCCAGCGCTGCGCTTGAGAAAGGAAGCCCCACCACTGCCCCGCTGCAGTTGTCCACAGATGTGGACAGCAATAAGGGTGCAGCAGTGGTGGATCGCCTGGCGCTGAGCGCCAGGCTCAGCAGGAAGTGACGACCCGTGCGACGGATCGCCACGCGATCCATCCGGGAGCAGATCGCGTCAGCAAGATCTTCCGAGTCGTCAGCCAGCAAAGCTGGCACGGGAGCTGGGTCGAACATCGAGATCACACGGACCCCACCGGGGTCCGCACTCGATGGTCGCCACCCGCACCCGAATCCACAAAGAGGCGCCACCAGGACGCAGTCCCAGCCCGAAACCTCGCCCTACGACACCGGAGCCCGCTGCGAGCCGAAGTAGTGGCAGCCGAACAGCGAAGCCGTCGCCGAGGTGATGCGCTCCGGCGAAGCCGGGGACATCGGCAACGTCGACTTCACCAACGGTGAGAACGGCACGGTCGTCACCGTGCACGTCTCCCGCAGCGATGACGGGCTGTACACCGTCCACCTCATGCCGATGTTTAACGACGATCAGATCCGCGTCGAGCTTCACCGGGAGATGGACCTGGCCATCATCGAGCCCGGTGCCGGCCGGCCGGTATGAGTCAGCGACATGCAGGCCGCCGCGCCTGCCCACAGCTCTCGACTCCAGCTGTGGAGACCGCCGAGTCACAAGGAGAGGAGACTCGAATGATTGCTGAAATGACTCCAGAATCGTTCTCGCACGTCGTCCTCGTCACCGGTTCCCGCAGCTGGAACGACGAGAAGAGCATGCGTGAGACGTTCAACGACGCCTGGCGCGACTGGGGTCCCAAGAACGTCACCCGGCCGGTGCTCCTCTCCGGGCACTGCCCCAAGGGTGCCGACGCCATGGCCGAGCGACTGTGGCGGGCTGCCGGCTTCGAGATCCGCACCTTCCCCGCCGACTGGTCGACCCACGGGGGAGCAGCCGGCTTCCAGCGCAACCAGGAGATGGTCGACGCCGCCCAGGTCTTCCGCGGGGCCGGGGCTCAGGTGCTGTGTACGGCCTTCCTCGACCTCTGCCGGAAGCCCGGATGCCCGCAGCGAGACCAGGAGCAGCTCATGCCGCATACGCCGGGGCACTTCTCGCACGGCACCATCCACTGCAGGTCTCGCGCGCAAGCCGCGGGGATCGTGACGGCCACCGTGATCCATCCGTCGCTGCCGCCGTTCTGAGACGCACGAAGGGCCCTGCGGTGTGCTGCAGGGCCCTTCAAGGACGGATGGGGGGAGTCGGCCGGGAGGCGAACACCAGGATCAGCGCTACCTGCTCCGATCGACGCCGTGTGCCTCGTCATAGGCCTTCATGACCTTCTTCGGGATGCGTCCCCGTTCCGCGACCTCATAGCCCTCCTTCTCGGCCCACTCGCGGATCTTGTCGCGCTCCTCGGGAGTGGTCTCGGGTACGACTGGCTTCTTGACCGGCGTTGTCTTCCCGGCCTTCCGGCTGACCTTCAGGTACGACTTCAGCGCATCCTCAAGGCCTTTCTGCTCCTCAGCGGTGAGGTCGACTTCGTACCAGGTGTCACCCAGGCCGAAGGTCACGGTAGCCGCATCCGGCTTCCCACTGAGATCTGACTCGACAATGCTTCGAATGGCCATACCGGCGAGAGTAGCCGATTTGCAAGGACCTTGGAAAGTCTGTCGTGGTCATTCGAGATAAGTGGCCCTTGAGGGCCCGAATGATACCCAGAAGCACTGCTAAAAGAGCAGAAGAAGTGAATGGCACTGCTAAAATCACAGCAACATCAGGGGTGTCACATACCCCGTTCTCCACCGACCAACGACCCCCATCGAGAGGTCCCCATCATGTCCATGCTCCACACCGTCGACGACCATTCGCTCACCGACGAGGACACCGACCTCTTCGAGCTGCTGTGCCAGCGCAGGGGGTGGTCGGATCAGTACCTGAAGGAGATCGAGTCCACCGAGCACGACGAGCTCCTGGACCTGGCCGAGATGGTCGAGGCCCTTCATGACGCCCGGACCACGGGCAAGAAGATCACCATCGCCCCCGACTTCGACATGGACGGCATCTCCTCCGGCGTCCTCGGCTACGCCGGCCTGTCCGAGCTCGGCTTCGACGTCGAGCTGCATCTGCCCGACTACCGCCGCGGTCACGACCTTGCGCCCGAGGACATCGCCGAGATCCACGCGAAGTGGCCCGACACACGGGTCCTGCTCACCTGCGACGGGGGAGTGAACTCCCACCGCGGTATCGCCGCCGCGCGTGCCCTGGGCTGGATGACGCTGGTGACCGATCACCACGAGGAACTCGCGCCGGGCTCGACCGCGGACATCACCGTCGACCCGTGCCGGATCGACGAGACCTACGCCCGCACCGGGATCTGTGGTGCGCACGTGCTCCACCAGGTGATCGGGGCCTACGCCCGCGTGCACCGGCCCGAGAAGCTCTGGGAGATCCACCTGCTGCGTCTGTTCGCCGGCCTGGGCACCGTCTCCGACGTCATGCCCGTGCTGTACGAGAACCGCCAGCTGGTGCGCGATGCGATCTCGATCGCCCGCCTGCTGCGCGTCGCCGCGCCGAAGACGATCCCCAATTCCTGGGGTGGGTTCGACGCTGATCCCGATGCCATCGACGTCGAGCAGTCGATCCTGATGCAGCTACTGCGCACCGAGCCGCACCACCCGGTCTTCCTCCGGGCCTTCGAGGGCTTCGCTATCGTGCTCAAGGCCTTCGCGCAGATCGGCAAGATCCGCGACGTCGACGACCTCGACGAGGGCTTCTTCGGCTTCTACCTCGCCCCGGCAATGAACAGCCCGCGCCGCACGGGGGCCTCGCTTGAGCCGTGCTTCGCGGTGTTCACGGCCGCCGGTGCCGACGTCAAGCTCAAGGCCGCCCACCAGGTGATCGAGAGCAACGAGCTACGCAAGCAGCTGGTCATCGAACACATGGAAGAACTCACCACCGGGGACCAGCCGTTGGCCCCGTGGGTGTACTTCTCGGACGCCTACCCGGGCATGTACGGGCTGCTGGCCAACCGGATGATGGAGCTCAACGGCCACCCGGTCGTCGTCGTCAACCGTCCCGCCGGCCCCGGCGATTTCGTCAGCGGCTCCGGTCGCGCGCCGGGCTGGTTCGACATCATCACCAGCCTGGAGCCGCAGGCCGGTCTCAGCGCCATCGGGCACCAGCAGGCCTGCGGCGTCCGCGTCGCGAAAGCCGAGAAGCTGGGTGACCTCGTCGCCGTGCTGCAGGAGGCCACCCAGGTCGCCCTGCTCGCCGTCAGCACCGATGGCTCGAACGGTGATCTCGTGCTCGGCCCGGACGCCGACTGCGACGCCGGCCTCGAGGACCTGCAGCCGTTGTTCGAGCTGGTGCGCCGGACCGAGGGACTCAAGCCCTTCGGGCACGGTTTCACCGCTCCGGTCGTCGAGATCGCGATCGAGCCCCTGGGCCTGCGCGTGGACCGGATCGGATCCGAATCGCAGCACCTGCGTCTGGTCACCCGGTCCGGGCTGTCCTGCCTGTGGTGGAACGTCGCCGAGGAGAAGTTCGACATGCTCCGGGGCTTCGTGCAGCGCGCCAGCCGCACCGAGCTCGGGACGCTGCGCTTCACGGCGACGCTGCAGTTGAACACCTTCCGTGGCGACACCCGCGTCCAGGCCGTCATCAACGAGCAGATCACCACGGCCGCTTGAGACCCGTAGAGGAGGAGACCTTGACGACTTCACCGATCACCTCGCGTCTGCTCGGCATCGGGTGGTGCGTCCTCGTACCGTTCGCCGTCGTCGCGGTCTACCTCGGTCTCGGCACCGTCGCAGTCCTCCTCATCGGAGAGCCGATCGTTGCGACCGCCGTCCTGGGCATGCTTGTTGTCGTCCTGGTCGGTTCGGTGAGGATCCAGCGGACCCGGTGGCTCGCGCATGCGCCGGCCCCGCAGCCGAGGCCGGAGATCCCACGCTTCGGGTGGACCGTCCTCGGCTGCGCGGTCCTGGCCTTTCTCGCCGGCCAGTCGTTGGCCTTGTGGATCTACGTCACGGTCGGTTCCGCCGGCTTCGACGCGTCGAACCAGACGAGGCATGCAGCCGGGGCCATGGCGACCCTGCTGCTCACCCTGGTTGCGGCTCCCGCGGGGGAGGAGGCCCTGTTCCGAGGGCTGATCTACCCGTTGCTGCGCAAGCGGGTGGGCATCCTTGCCTCGACGCTGGTCACCGCCGTGGTGTTCGGCCTGCTGCACGGCAACGCTGCGCAGTTCGCCTCGACCCTGCCACTGGCGGTGCTCCTGGACCTGGTCTACGAACGCACGCGCGTGCTGTGGCCCTGTGTGCTCCTGCACCTCGGCTTCAACCTCGCTGCCGCCCTTGTCCCCGCACAGGCGCTCGGCGCTCTGGCGAACCCCGTTTCCGCGGTGTTCCTGTACCTGGCCTTTGCTGGTTGTGCCTCGGGGCTCTACCGGCGGGTCGCCGGCGGGACTGCGCCAGGCGCAGTCCAGGGCCTGGGAGGCGAGTCCGCGATGCAGTGATCGAGGTACTCAGCCTCTTCTGAAAAGCGATGGTGCCCTCCCTGCGGGACCTGGCGGCCTTTCAGCCGCCGGTCCCTCGTGCGGAGGGCATGCTCGTGGTGACCGGGGTGATCCGGTCACCGGGGGTGTGACTGAAAGTAACCATTCAGTCATAACTCATCAGGAGAGGAGAGGATCTCATCATGGCTATCGTCAGCACCTGCACGTACGACTCACGAGGACAGCTCGTCCGCCCCGACACGCTCGACATCAGCCGTGCGAAGATCCGTCTGGACCTCGACACTGGTGAGAAGCCCACCTTCGATCGCGGTCACACGCACGTCTTCGTCGTCTCCGACATGGGCGTCACGGCCGAACAGGCCCGTGAGCGCGTGAACTCGAGGCTGCGCCGGTTCTTCGATCGCGCCGAGGCCGTCTACGGCTTCCGCAAGATCACGATGAAGAAGAGCCGGAGCAAGAACCGGCTCAACACCACGATTTCCTACGAGATCCTCTACGTCGTCGAAGCAGACGAACGATCCCGTAGCCGCAGTCCCGAGTCCCCCAATGCGGGATACCAGCGAGGCTGGAGCACGGTCACCCCTGGGTGATTCGCGCCATCCACGCCTCGAACTCATCAGCACATGCAAAGAGGCCGGAGAGCTCCCTTCCCACGGGGATGCTCTCCGGCCTCTCTGTTTTCACGTTCCAGTGCAACATCGATCACCTGGCGTCAACGATAGCAGCTGTCGTGGATCACTCGCAATGAGCAGCGAATGTCAGTCCAATGCCCCCTCGCTTCCAGTAGGGCCTCATGAATGAACGACTCGGACAGAGTTCCGACTCGTGCCCGGAGGATGCGTCAGCAGCCTTCTGTGAGCCTCGGGACGCCGAGGATGTTCCATGCGGCTTCCGGTCCCGCTGAGGCTCGGCTGTGCCGCCTGGGAGCCGCATGACGGCTCGGCGCGGAAGTCGTCCGCCTCGACTTGGTCGCCAGGGGGTATATCGAGCTGCCAGCTGTACCAAGAGACGTGGTACACCCCTGAAAACCGTGTCTGACCTGGGCGAACATCTGTACCGCGAGGCTCTTTCCCGCATCGGGTGTACCACGTGGGAGCACCGACGTGGTACGACGTTTTGCCTGGTCAACCAGCGTTTCCCGCCCATGTACCACGAGTACCACGTATTTTTGGCCGTTTACATGGGGGACGTGTTCGGGGGGATCCAGGCAGTTCCAGTCCCAGTTCGCCAGTCTGCTCTCTTATCCCCCCTGCGCGTGTATCTAGTCTCCATTTCCTGGTACAAGTGGTTCAGGGGGTATATAAACCCTGCCTGACCTGGGAAAACGCCTGTACCACGTAGAAAATGGCACGTGGTACAGCCTGCTCTTGATCTCCCGAAATTCCTGCTCTGACCTGGGAAAACAGGTGTACCACGTCACGTGGTACACGGCTCGGCTACCCCAAGAGGGTATATGGCTCTGGGGTCCTCCTGGAGGGCGTCCAGTCGATGCTCTGGTGGCGGCTGGCTCGGTCGGTCAGAAGAACTCCTCCGAACCTTGACCGCAGGCCGGGCGGCTCACGCCGCCCGCGGGTGCGTGGTCGAGCATGAGAAGCCAGCGACTTCGTCGGGCACATGCCCCACGGCGTCGCTGGCTTTCACGTCCCACCCGGGATCGCGACGTGTGTGGCATGGCCGTGGCGGTCACGTGCGCCCCCTCTAGTCCCTGTTGACGGTCCTTTCGGTCTTCCATTGGTCGCCATTCAGCGCCTCGATCGACTCTCTTGTCGACTGGTAACTCAATCGTTGCAAAAGAGCACTTGGATGACGTAGGGTCAAGATCGCGTTCCATTCGATTACGAGTCCAATCGGCTTCCCACTCATCGCCGGCCGGAACTCGATCATGATCGAGAAAGCAGTAACATGACGCCTCCTGATGCCCCCACATCCGTACCTGCCGCCGGTTCCAGCGCCCGACGGCGCACCAACCCCGTCGCCGACGTCCTGGCCAGCGTCATGGGGTACTTCTCGAACCGCGACGACATGGCTCCGCAGAACGAGATCGTCACCTACATCACTGCCGCCTACCTCGACCAGATCGACCCGAACGATCCTCCGACGCCTCGCGTGCTGGAGAAGGAGCTGCTGGCGATCGTGGGCGGCGTCGTCAAGGCCGAGAATTTCAAGGCGGCCGCGGCCGCCGAGAAGTACCCCCTGCCGAGATATCTGACGTACTGGCAGGTCGCGCAGATCCTCCTGCGTCTGCACCACGTCATCCGGATCGCGCCCAATGCCAAGGACACCGACCGCGAGTACGACCTGCTGGCGATGTACCAGGCCACGGGCCGCGCGCGCGGGACGTACACCACCAGCGAGGACGACATCCGCACCACGGCGCGCATGTACAACACCCAGCTGACCCTCAAGGAGTTCGCCGAGGTCCTGGCCGTTTTGCGCGAGGACAGCCCGCGCCGGCACCAGAGCGCGAACCGCGACTTCATCGCCGCGCGCAACGGCATCGTCTTCTACGGCACCGAACCGCTGGACGTCACGATCTTCGGCAAGGACTTCCACTGCGAGCCCAAGCAGGTCCACCCCTTCGACCCTGCAATCGTGCTGCTGACCAAGAACGACGTCGACTACGTGGACGACGCCCCGCAGCAGGTCATCACGCACCCTGAGGACGGAGATTGGGAAGTCGTCGCCTGGATCGAAGAGCTCTTCGACCAGCCCGGTGACGAGGGCCTCGCCGACCTGATCTGGGAGATCATCGGCGCGATCATCCGGCCGCACGTGCGCTGGGGCAAGACCGCCTGGTTCTACTCCGAGCAGGGCAACAACGGTAAGGGCACGCTCTGCGCGCTCATGCGCAACCTCGTCGGCAGCGGCGCGCACACCTCGATTCCGCTCTCGGACTTCGGCAAGGACTTCGCGCTCGAACCGCTGGTGCGCGCCAACGCGATCATCGTCGACGAGAACGATGTCGGCACCTTCATCGACAAGGCGGCCAATCTGAAGGCGATCGTGACCAACGACGTCATCCAGATCAACCGCAAGTATCGGATGCCGATCGCCTACCAGTTCTTCGGCTTCATGGTCCAGTGCCTGAACGAGTTCCCGCGCGTGAAGGACAAGTCCGAGTCGTTCTACCGCCGGCAGCTCTTCGTGCCCTTCACCAAGAGCTTCACCGGAGCCGAGAAGAAGTACATCAAGGACGACTACCTTCAGCGCCGCGAGGTCCTGGAGTACGTCTTCTGGTACGCGATCAACCGCGCCGGTGCGTCATCTCCAGGTGACTACTACCAGCTCTCAGAGCCGGTGGCCACCAAGGAAGCCCTGGCCGAGTACAAGGAGGCCAACGACCCCGTGCGCGCCTTCTGGGAAGAGTTCCGCGGGCGGCTGGCCTGGGACCTGGCACCGTTCACGTTCCTCTACGACCTGTACAAGGCCTGGTTCGCCGACGTCTCGCCGTCGGGCTCGCCGGTGAGCAACAAGCAGTTCATCACCGACCTCGTGGCGATCGTCCGGCCGGATGCCCTATGGCACTGCCCGGACAAGAACCGCAAGATCCGGCCTTGCCAGATGATGCACACCCCCGAGGTGCTCATCGCCGAGTACGAGCTGAAGAAGTGGATGCACCCGAGCTACACCGGCAGCGACCCGAAGAAGAAATCCCAGCCGATGCTGCAGGCCAACTACCGCGGACTGCTCCGGCAGACGGGCGCATCCGCCCCGACCGGCGACACCACTGACGAACAGGACTGATGCACCCATGGCTAAAAATGCTGGCGCACTCGGCGAACTGACCCGGGCCGTACTCGATCTCGCCCGCGGCCAGAGCCGCCTGATCACGGCGATGTCCGACGTCGCGTGCGAGCAGCGGATCACCAACCTCATCGTCCGCTCGCAGATCACTACGGACCCCGTGGAGAAGGCCCGGCTCTTGAGTGAGGCGTCCCGGCGCATGGATACCCCGCGTCGGCGCTCTCCTCACGACTCCCTCTGAGGCCACGCGCCTCCTCCCCAGACACCGGCCGTGATGGTCGGACCGACGAAAGGAGATCCCCACCATGACCACACAGCGAACACCCGTCACGGCCTCGAAGGCGTGCTTCACCTTCTACGACATCGAGTCGTTGCCGGACGTCTTCACTCTGTGCGCCTACACCCCGCGGCCCGACAGAGCCACCGACGACCTGGAGGTCTTCTTCCTCGCCGACGACCGGCAGCTCTCCGACGCCGTGGACCCGCAGGCGCTCTATGAAGCCGTGGTGCGCTCCAACCCGGGCCTGCCCGCGGTGAGCGTCCAGCTGTGGAATCTGCGCGGCGAGGGGGGCAACCTCCGCCTCGCCGAGCTGATGGGCCTTTCGAACGCCGACCAGGTCAACGACCGCAGCGAGGTCTCGTCCTATCCGGCGAGCCTGCGCCCGGTCTGCGACACGGATCCCGAGTACGACCCGCTGAAGCACCCGTTCCTGGCCGGGTACAACTCGCTGAACTACGACATGACCATGCTCGCGCTGTACCTGATGGAGACCTTCCCGGCTCCGCACTCCGGTCGTCTTGTCCAGCCGACTACCGCGCGTGAGATGCGCGAGCACAACGACAAGCTGTTCAACGAGCACATCGAGTACATGCCCGGCTACCTCGGCTGGGACGGCCCGGCCGCCAAGATTCGCCGCGCCATGCTGCACTCGGGCCGGCACCTGGACGTCGCCCGTCTCAACGAGCTGCAGACCAAGGTGAGCCTCAAGCGCCTGCTCGGGATGCTCGGCCGCCAGATCAAGGAGTCCGAAAAGCTCAGCCACGACACCTCGATCGCCGCGATCGAGGATCTCTACGAGCTGCTGGCCTACAACGTCTCCGACTGCGTGGGCCTGGCCCAGCTCTTCCAGCACCCGGCCTACGCCAGCAACTTCGACCTCAAGGCCGGCCTGCTGGCGCAGTACTCCGAGACCGTCTACGCCAAGAACGGCTCGGTGCGCCGGGACCGCCTGACCATCGACTCGTCCTCGGCGAAGTTCGTCGGCCGCATCCTCGCGCCGTACACCGCGCTGAACGACATCGAGGCCGTGTCGTTCCTCTATCCGGCCAAGGAGGTGGCCGAGGAACAGGGCATCTCCCAGGTCAACGTGCTCGACGAGTGCGTGCGCTTCTTCGAGGAGAACGTGGCCCCCGACCCTGCCAAGGACCCAGTCGTGATGCCGGCACAGGCGAAGGCGCACCGCCAGTTCATGCACGTCGTCAACTACTACCGCTCGATCGAGGGGCAGAACTTCAACGACTCCGAGGAGTACCGCGACCTGTTCGACCTCCCTGCCAAGTCCTTGCGCGAGCTGCCGAAAGCGCCGAACAACGTGCCCTACTTCCACCATGACGCCTCCCCGTCGTCGTGCTTCGCCACGTTCAGCACCGGCGGCATCCACGGCGCGGAAGCGGACATGACAGTCTTCGACGCCGACTCCTTCGAGCACCGAGAACAGGCAGCCATGATCGGCCTCGCCAAGCTCTTCTACCCGGACGCGAAGAACTTCGTCGCCGAGGCCAAGCGCCAGCACAACCTGCTCGGGCTGCCCGACGGCACGGTGGTCGACAAGCGGCTCGTGCTGCTGGGCTCGGACCCGAAAAAGGTGAAGTACCGCAAGCCGAAGAAGGACGACCCGGACCAGGCCGAGCAGCTCGCGCGTGCGCAGGCCCAAGTGCCGGATCCGGCCCAGCTGCTGGACACCCAGCGCCCGGACACCGAGGCGATGCACGTGCGTCTGGCCGACGGGACCGTGCTCGACGGCAAGGTAGTCCTGGCCGTCACCTCGGCGGTCAAGGCCGTCTATCGCGATGAGCCGGCGAGGGAGGCCCCCGCGCTGTTCACTGCGAAGGCCGACAAGTCCACCAAGCTGCACCCGAAGTTCGCACGGACCTCGGCAGGCCTCGTCGTCCACGAGGACTTCACGAGCTACTACCCGAACCTGCTGCGCAACATGAGGGCGTTCTACAATCCCGAGCTGGGCGCGGACCGCTACACGACGATCTTCTTCGAGAAGGAGCGCCTGGGCTTCGAGATGAAGAAGCCGGGGATCTCTGCCGAGGAGAAGGCCCGGCTCACGACCTTGCGCAACGGCACGAAGCTGATCCTCAACTCGGCCTCTGGAGCTGCTGACGCCGCGCACCGGACCCCGATCAGGATGAACAACCGCACCATCTCGATGCGGATCATCGGCCAGCTGTTCAGCTGGCGGATCGGGCAGGCCCAGACGCTGGCCGGCGCACGGATCATCTCGACGAACACCGACGGCCTCTACTCCGTCGTCGGCGGCGAGAACGGCTTCGACGAGACGACCAACAATCGGGTGCTCGCCGAGCAGCAGGCCGCCATCGGCATCGACATCGAACCGGAGCTGATGTTCCTCATCAGCAAGGACTCGAACAACCGGCTCGAGCTGGAGTCGCCCAGTGAGGGCCGGAGCGTCGCCGACAGCCCGATCATCACCGCCTCCGGCGGGACGCTGGCCTGCCACGCGGGTCCTACCCCGACGAAGTCGCTGGCCCACCCGGCCGTGATCGACTTCGCCCTGGCCCGCTACCTGCAGGCCGTCGCCAGCAGGGGAGAGGAGGCTCTTGCCGAGCCGTTCGATCCCGTGCTGGGCCGGAAGATGATCGAGGAGGCGATCGACCCGGCCGATCCCGTGCGGACGCTGCTGCTGTTCCAGAACGTCCTCGCCGCCTCGCGTGGATCAATCACCTACCCGTTCGCCGCCGACCCGGTCAGCGCCGGGCCCGACCGTGACGACAACGAGGACGCCGATGCGCAGCTGGTGAACCCGCGGGCCCTGCAGATGGTCAACCGGGTCTTCATCGTCCACGACGGCACCGATGGTGCCGTGAGCCTGCACAACGCCGGCGCATGGAAGGTGAACCCGGCCAGCCAGAGCAAGCGGCGCAAGTCCGGCAGCGCCGGGGTGCGACGTGACCCGATCGCGCTGGAGATCCTGCGCCACCACGGGTGGGCGAAGAACCGCAGAGAGGCCAGCACCTCCGACGGCCTCACGCTGCTGCCCGATGACCAGGACGTCGTGATCCGCCGGATCAACGGCATCGACCCGTGTTGGTCGGTGGTCGTCGTCAACGACGACCTTCGTACGCTGCCGGCCTCCCGGGTCGAGCAGCTCATCGGGGCGCTCGATCTCGACACCTACACCCGCATGCTCGACGAGACGTTCACCAAGAACTGGAAGAACGCCGCCTGATCAGCTCCCCGCACCACCATCGGACCGCAGGGCGCCGGGCTGTATCGACACGACGCAGCCCGGCACCCGAGTCGAATGTGAGATGAAGGCGAGTCTGGCTCGCCATGGCAAGAGAATCGAGAGACGTCATGTTCCAGACCACACTTCCCGTCCGCACCGTTGAGGGGGGCGACAAGTTGTGAGTGCCGCGGCCGAACCAGTCCAGCCCGGTCAGCGCTGGCGGCGCAAGAGCGACGGGGTCCTGACCAAGGTCATTTACGTAGATTCACCCTTCCAATTCCGGCGCTCGGTCCATCATCGGGCGCAGCGTCGGACGGTCACCGAGTTCGGCTCGTTCCGGAAGAAGTACGAGATCGTGTCCAATGCCGTGCCGACCGACACCTCCGCCCAGGACGACGACGCCCAGGCCCAGCAGGAGAAGAACACGACCCGCGAGGGCATCCTGGTCCGCCGGGGCCAGATCTGGGAGGGCCTCGACACCCGGCAGAGCAAGCGCCGCGTCGTCGTCGAGTCCGTGGCGGACGGGGAGGCCCAAGTCCGGGATCACTACGGCACGAAGCACTCCACCCTCAGTGTCTCCCGGATGCACAGGCACTCCACGGGCTTCCGGATCGTCGAGCCCGGTGAGCTGAAGTACGGCGTGCCGACGGCCTCTTCGGACGAGAAGACTGAGAGCCGATGACGTCCCCGCGTGAGCGTGTCATCGAGGACTACCTTCTTGACCAGTGCAGGGCACACGGCTTCCTGTGTCTGAAGTTCGTCTCGCCGGCCCGCGGGGGAGTGCCCGACCGGATCGTCGTTGCCCTGGGCCGCATTGTGTTCGTCGAGGTCAAGCGCCCTGGCGGCTGGCTGCGGAAGCGGCAGGAGCTCATGCACGCCAAGCTGCGCCGCCACGGGGCCGAGGTCCACGTCGTCGACGACAAGCCGAGCGTCGACGTCTTCATCACGCACGTCCTCAAGACCTGATCCGACCAGCACCGACATGCGCCGGCTCGTGGCCGAACACCATGCTGAAGTTCCATCGTCGGACTCGGCTCAGGAACCCAGACCGGCCCAAGAGGCCACGGTGGCCCAGGCGTTCATCCAGCACAGCGCAGCCTTCACTGGCTGGTTCGACGCCCAAGAAGGCAGCCTTCCTGCGGATACGCCGCTGAAGGTGACCTTCGACGAGTCCGGTCAGCCGCTATTCGAGGTCATAGGCGCGGCTTGTGACACGGCTGAAGCCGAGACCGAGGCCGAATCCACGCCCCAGGCACAGGAGTTCAGATACGAGGTTCTCCCGGCGGCTCTTCAGCACTGCGGCTGCACTGGGCTCGCATCGGCGATTCCACCGCGATCGTGCCCCATCGGTCCCCGCAACCAGAACCGGCTCCGACTTCACTCCCGAGCCTCCGTGGAAAGCGAAGTCCGACATGCCAGCACCCCCGCACCAGGACAGCACCGGTTGGCGCTGCCGAGCAGCCTGACGACCCGGTGGCAGTGCTGCAACGCGTGCGAGAAGCCCTCGGGCCCGACCCGCGCGTCACGCAGCTCGAAGCGAGGGGCGCCGAGCTGGAGACCGAGGTCGCGCAGCAAACAGAGAGCCGACGAGGCCCATGCCTGACCACTCACTCGAATAGAAGGGATGACCAGCGACATGACTACGGCTACTGCTCCGTCCCCGATCTCGCTGATGCCGCATCAGCAACAGATCCACGACTTCCTCGTTGACCACCCCTTCGCCGGCGCGTGGCTCGGCGTCGGGGCCGGCAAGACGCTCACGACCCTCTGTGTCCTGCAGACGGTCCGCCCGATGGGTCACATCCTTGTCATAGCGCCCGTGGCGATCGCCCGCTCCACCTGGATCGACGAGATCGAGAAGTGGGGATTCCCCATCCGGACGAAGTCGCTCATCGTCGACGAGAATGACAGGAAGCTCTCCAAGGCCAAGCGCCTGAAGCGCTTCCAGGAGGTCGCCACCGATCCGCCGACGATGTACTTCATCAACCAGGAGCTGCTGACTCAGCGGTCCCAGGAGACGAAGCTGATCACGCCGGTGCCAGGCGCAGTGCCTGCCCCGACCGTTTCACCGGAGGCGACGGCGATCCTGGGTCTGCTCCAGGCACGGGGGCCACTGGGCCGAGACGAGCTGATCGACGAGTACCGTGCTCTGGTCGCCGGTAACGCCAACAACCGGGTCCCCGCCAAGGCCCAGATCCGAGCCTGGATTCAGGAGTTGCTCAAGTCGGCACTGGTGACATGGGAGGCCTATGACTGCCGAACTTGTTCCGGCGCAGGCTGCGGTCAGTGCCGCTTCGGTCTGGTCGACCAGCTGCCGGTCCGGAACATCAATGGGCGGAACACCATCATCTGGCCCTTCCCGACGGTCATCATCGACGAGTCCCAGGGTTTCAAGTCGCACGACTCGCAGCGCTTCCAGGCCCTGTCGACGGTGCGGCCGGCCATGAGCAGGCTCATCGAGCTGACAGGTACGCCCGCGCCGAACGCATTGACCCTTGACACCCCGATCCTGACTCCCACGGGATGGAAGCCAATGGGTGACATGCGGCTCGGAGACCACGTCATCGGATCCGACGGCAAAGCCACCGAAGTTGTGGGCGTCTGGCCGCAAGGTGATAAGCCCATCTTCCGCGTCACCTTCAGCGACGACACCTTCGTCGACTGCACCGAGGACCACCTCTGGGCAGTGAACAGCCGCAGTCGTCGGGGCAAGGGTCTTGGCCCGCTGGTCATCGCCACCGGCGATCTTAAGAAGAGAAGGAGCCGCAGCCGGGCAAACAACGTCGAGGTCGGACTGACCGACAAAGGCGGTGCTCCCCGATGGACAACACCTACAGTCGCGCCGGTGGAGATGCCTTCGCGGGACGTCCCTCTGGATCCGTACCTGCTGGGCGTCCTCCTCGGTGACGGGCACATCGGTCACACCATCGACTTCACCACCCTGGACGATGAGATCAGGCAGTACGTCGAAGTAGCACTTCCCCAGGGTATGCAGCTGACCCACAGGGGCTATCGATCTGACTCGAAGGCCAGCGCCTACTACATCACGTCCGGCAAACGTGGCGGAAGCCTACCCGGACCTATCCGCGGCGCTGTACCCAACCCGGTGAAGACAGCCCTGCGTGACCTCGACCTACGTGGTCTGAGGTCCTGGGAGAAGTTCATCCCCGAGGCGTACCTGTGGAACGACGAGAATACCCGAATCGAACTGCTACGCGGCCTCTGTGACACGGACGGAAGCAGCAAGACAAATCGAGGGTCGACCTCGCAGTTCAGCACGTCTTCGCCCCGATTGGCCGAAGAGGTGACATTCCTTATCCGTTCACTCGGTGGGTATGTGACGCAGCGTGTCGAGCAGCGCGAAGGGCCGCAGGTGATGCCTCAAGGGCACACGTCTCTGATGCGCCCGCACTACGTCCTTTCGTTCGGCATGCCCGCCAACCCCTTCCGCCTGCCGAGGAAGGCAGACAACTGGCAGCAGCGCTGGCGCACCAAGGAACGGGCCATTCGCTCCATCGAGCCGATCGGCATCGCGCCGGCGCAGTGCATCACGGTCGCCGCCGATGACGGGTTGTTCGTCACGAAGGACTTCGTCGTGACGCACAACTCGCTGCACGACCTCTGGAGCCAGATCTACCTGCTCGACGAGGGCCAGACGCTGGGGCAGAACATCACCGCGTACCGCAACCGCTGGTTCACACCGAAGATGGTGCCCGGCACGACGACGCCGGCGAAGTGGATCCCCACGGCAAACGCCGAGACTGAGATCCATCAGGCCATCTCGCACCTGGTGATGAGCGCGCAGAACACGAGCCTGCAGCTCCCGGCGCTCACCATCCAGGACGTCAACGTCACGCTCCCGCCGGACCTGCTCCAGGCCTACAAGGACTTCAAGCGCGACCTGGTCCTGGACATCGTGCAGACCTACACCGACGACGGGAAGCTGACGCAGAGCGTCGAATCGATCGTCGCCGCGAACCAGGCGGTGCTGACGAGCAAGCTGATGCAGTTCGCCTCGGGCACGCTCTACACCGCGGATCCTGACGACCCGGCCACGAAGGGTCGGTACGAGGTCATCCACGACAAGAAGATCGAGATGACCGAGTACCTGGTGCGGAACAACGGCGGCGAGCCCTTGCTCATCGCCTATCACTTCAAGTCCGACAAGGAGCAGCTGCTCACGAGGCTCCGGAAGGGCGGAGTCGACGCGCAGGCCTTCGACGGCTCGCGCGACATGGTCCGCCGGTGGAATGCCAAGCAGATCCCGGTGATGCTGCTCCACCCCGCCGCCGCGGGGCACGGCCTGAACCTGCAGCACGGCGGCTCGACGATGATCTGGTACACGCTGCCGTTCTCGCTCGAGCACTACCTGCAGACCAACGGCCGGCTCTTCCGCACGGGCCAGACGAAGCCGGTGACCATCCACCGGCTCATCGCCAAGGGCACGCAGGACGAGCGGATGCCCTCGGTGCTCGCCGGCAAGCAGCAGGTCCAGGACGACCTCATCCAGGCCGTGTCCGGGGACTTCAACGCCGAGCAGGCACTCCTCGCTGCCCTGGAAGAAGAGATCCGCGAGGACCTCCACGACCTCTGGGCCTCCGAGCGGGTCTGACCTGCACTCACTCAACGACGGCCCCGCTGGGATCCCACGGCCGGGCCGTCACCATCGCGCCCGACCGGAGCCGATCACCGTGTCGTTTTCGCGCACGCCCCCTTCGCCCACGACGGTGACGAGATCACCGGGACCGAGAAACAGATGCTCGACGAGCTCCACCTGCGCAAGATCGTTGGGCCTTGGGGCAGGTCCCGATCTCGCTGACGAAGTGCTGGTCGTCGCCCCAGGCGGATACGTCGGGGAGTCGACAAGCCGCGAGGTCGCCTACGCCGAGGAGCGCGGCAAACCCATGACATTCATCAGCAGGCGCGAACAGCGCTGACGGAAGGATCCTCGCATGTCGTTCGAGATCTACCACCCCAACCCGAACGAGGGCCGTCGTGCCAGGGGTCCCGCCAAGATCACCGTCACGCACGCCGAGAACGGGCGTTCGCAGATCGCACTGTCCGCCGCGGCACGCGACTGGTTGCGGCCGACCCCCGGTCGCAGCCTCGGTGGCCCGCAAACCAGCCGACGATGAAGCTCATCATCCTGATCGACCGCGAGGCGAGGAAGATCAAGCTGCAGCGCACTGAGGACGCCGATACCGGAGACCACGTCCACGATGTCAAGGGCCTGAGCCACACCAGCACCGCCTACATCACCGGTTGGCGACTTGATGAGCAGCTGGGCCTCGACGAAGGCCACTTCCTGGCCGAGCTACTGCCCGACCCGGACGACGACGCCGATACCGCAGTGCGCGCCATAGTCGTCGACGCCGCCGCCAGCACGCCGATCAAGAGACGTCAGCCGACTGCAAAGACTGGTCAGTGACGCGGCCCTGATCCCGACGCCCGTAACCGCCGACGACCAAGCCCGCATCGAAGAGATGCGCCAGATGATCGATGAGAGCGTCACCGTCGTCGAGCCATGAGCTCCTCTTAGGCATCGACATCGCGGGATGGCTCCCATCCCGCGCGCAGGAGCAGTACCTGCGTCGCTTCACCGAACTGACTCAGGATACGAGGCCGTCGCATGACCAGCACCAACAACGACACTGCCGCCGTCGTCACCAGCGCCGCCCCTGCACCCCTGCCTCGGTCCGGCGGTGCCTGGGCCCGCGACCTCGGCGATCAGTACAGCAAGCTCGCTCGGACCTCGACAGACCCGCAGCAGGCTGAAGCCAATGCCGCCGAGGCGCACACGTACTACGGCATCGCGGACCGTATGGACCGCGCCATATCCGACACCGGCCAGACCGGAGAGGAGCACAAGCCGTGACTGTCACCAACCACGAGAAGTACGGCCCGCCAGCCGAGGAACGCTGGACCGGCGGCATGCGCACTGAGCCCGTTCGGATCGCCGCGCGCACCGAGTGGGCTGTACAGCGAGTACGACCCCAGAGTGATCGTCCCGGAGGGACGCACGCGCCACGCGTTCTCGCGCAGCGCCAAGGTCACCGCGTCCGATGTGCCCAGCCCTTACGAGTCCATGCAGGACCTGGCCAGCCATCTGCACCGCGCTCTCGCCGCCTTCGGCGACGACAAGGACCTGGTCATCGAGGTTCGGCTCGCCGATGACGACAACACCCGGGTCCTCGAAGAGTTCTTCTCGCAGGAGCTCCCCATCAGCTTCGATCCGACGCGAAGCGTCACTCAGCCGGGGGAGGAGCGGACCGATCGCTGAGAACACTCCCGCTCCCGCTGCCGAGCCGCCCAGCTCGGAGATCATCCCTCGGGGTACCGTATCCTGCCGATCGGCTACCGCGAGTCCTCCGTGTTCGGCATGGAGCACTTTGAGCCTCGGGTCTCCTGGCGCGGGATGGACCCCGAGAGCGGCGAAGACCTCTGGGCCGTGGTGCACATAGGCGCGTGCCTGGCTGCCGACGGCGCCTGGGAGTACGAGCCGCCGCGGTCTTGCGCAACGACAACTGGCTGGCGCGCTGCCTGTTCAGCCGCAAGGAGGCTCTGCGCCGAGCAGCCGTGGCCGGCAACCAGATCAAGTTCAACAGCCGGACGTTCGCCCGGTGGAACAAGCACTATGCGTCGCGCACAGCGTGACCCTCTCGGCTTCGCCCCTACGGGCGCTGGCCTCGGGGGTCTGGGTCGGCATAGCCGACCCGGGGGCGGTTCCGATGCCGGAACAGGCCGGTTGTTCGTGCACCCGGCCCGTTCCCCGTTGATCCGTCGGCGTCTCGTCAGGGGCATCCCCGGGTTCCGGTGATGTCCATGAGGAGACGTTTTGCTGCCACCGGCCAGACGCGACAACGACGCTGATCGCCGAAGCCCCGAGCAAGACACCGATGAGACCCGTCAATGCACCAGCCGGGACACGCATCGGCCTCCAGACCCCTGGCGGCCTCTCATGAGCGCGCCCTGACGGCGCGTCTGGCCATGGATACGAAGGAACAGAGCGCCTCCATCCTCTGCGTCACGGGCAGCGCCTTCCTCTGTGTCGGCCCTGTCCCGGATCCCGAGCAGGACCCGATCTTCAAGGACCAGAAGTGATGAAGCGCAAGACCACAGAGATCGTCGACGCCACGATCCAGCTGTTCGCCGAACTCGACGAGATGGTGGGCCTGATCTCACGCGTGCTCGCGAAGTTCCCCACCGAGACCGTGCCCGAGCGGCTCAACCCGTTCCTCGGCTCACCAGGCGTCGCGTTCGCGCGGCCGTCCATGAAAGGCGACGGTGAGATCGTGCTCCAGCTCGAAAGGCACAGCATGATGCCCAAGATCCAGGCCCGGATCCCCGGTGAGTGGCTGATGATGCACCAATCGGAACTGACGGCCGCCGTGCGCGAGATCTACTGGGACAACAAAGAGCACAGCCTCCGCCGCGAGCTCACCCGACTTGAGAAGTCGATCGGGGACCACAACCGACAGGCTGAGCATCACCGTGTCAGGGCGAGCGAGGCACGTCGAGAGTACGACCGCCTCGCCGCCAGCATCCGCCGGCGCTCGGCCCGCAAGAGCCGCGCCGCCGAGGGAGACTCCGATGACTGACTCGACGGACCCCCGCAAGATGTCCCAGCGGGAGCTGGAGGACTGCCTCGACGCCATGGTCCACGCAGAAATAGAGGACTCTCCCGAGTTCCGGCGTGCCTTCAGGGGGCGGACCCGTTGTTTTACTTGATGAAATGTCCCTGCTGTGGAAGCCCGATCATTTTTCACGAGTTGGAGCGGCACTCCGCCCCGAGCCTCCTGATCGACCCCGAGACGGGCTTGCCGCCCGGCCTCCGCCCCGACGGTCACCGTGTGCCCTTGTCGCCAGAGGCCACGGCCAGAGCCCGCAGGCACCCCCTGTGCCGGTCGTGTATCGATGACGTAGAGACCGCTGGCGCGGTGAGCTTCTCTGTGCGCCTGAAAGGCGAGCAGACCGCGATGGCCATCAGCTCCGAGCTGCCCCTCATCGACGACGAGGGGAATGTGATGGCCGTCCGCTGCCCGTCCGCGGACTGCAGTGCGGTCGTCGATTTGATCAACGGCAGGCTTGGCCGTCACTCCGTGCGCGGCCGGGAGTGCCGAATGTCGGACGTACAGGTACTGATCGGTGAGGGTTGGACTGAAGTGTGAGCTGTACAGCGCCACGCGACCGGCATCGTAGCCGCCCTCACTCAGTGCCTGTGTCTCAACCTCCCTTTTGATCTTTGTGCGGGTCTAGGCTGACGGCGTGTCTGGGGCCAACGGGCCTGGTCTCGATCGGCGCTGTCCCGGGTGCGGCGCATGGCTGGGGCCAGGGGCTGCGCCTCGGGCGGTGTACTGCTCGGGGGTGTGTCGTTGCAGGCAGTGGCGTCGGATGCGGCGGCTGCGGTTGCGGGTGGCGGCGCTTGAACGGGGCGAGGGCCGCCGGGTGTGCCCGGAGTGTGAGGCCGTGTGGGTGGCCAGCGTGGATCACCGCAGCAATGCGGTGTACTGCTCGCCGCGTTGCCGGAAGAAGGCCTGGAGCCGCCGCAGGGCAGCGTTCGCTGAAGCGTCCGGCTGACGCTTGAGCGAACAGTTCACGAACCAGAGCAACGGCCGGAACGTTCAATTCCCCCCATTTGCAGCCATGGTGGGCGAACGATCTGCCGGTGGGTGGAATCTGACGGAAGGGCCGGGGCTTGTCGCCGGCGGGCCGGTCCGCCGGGCCCCGACCGCAAGGGATGGTGGCCACCATGCCCACCGCCACGATCGGTCATGTCACGCGCGAGCGCTACGAGGAGATCATCGCCGCCGACCGGGAACTGGTCGGACAGATGCAGCGCATCCAGTTCACCATCGGGGACCACGCGCTGGAGATCGAGCCCATGCAGCCCAACGGCGGCGCTCACCCGGCCCCCGGTCAGGACCTGTTCGGCGTCGACTTCTCGTTAGGGATCTATGCCGACGACCTGGGGCTGTCGCTGAGCACGGTCCGCAGCTACCGGTTCGCCGCCCACCGCTGGCCCGAACCGCAGCGTCGTCACGGCGTCTCCCATAAGGTCCACTACATCCTTGCGGGCATCGCGGACGACGCCGAGCGCTTCGAGGCGATCGATGCCCCGCCGCTGGACGAGCGGGCCGGGGCCCGGCGCTGGACGACGGATCTCGCCAAGAAGCACGTCGGGCAGCGCCCGGACCGTCCCGAGACGCCTGCGCAGAAGGTGGCGGCCATTCACCGCCTGGCCAATGACGACGAGGTCGCGGCGCAGGTCGCCGCAGACGTTCTGCGCCGTCCGCAGGTCGCGGCCAAAGTGGTCGCGGACGACACCGCCAGGCACATGGTCAACAAGGCGCAGACCACCCAGCACAAGGCCGAGGTCGTCCATGACCTCATCGGCGACGACACGGTGGCGGCGCAGGTCGCCTCCGATGTGCTGCGTCGTCCGGAGGTCGCGGCCAGGGTGGTCGCCGACGACACTGCCCGGCATGCGGTCAACCGGGCCCAGACCGACCGTTCCCGGCAGCAGGCGGATGCCTTCCGCCGGGAAACCCCCGCAGGGCGGGTCGTGAGGAAGATCGAGCGGACTGCGGAGTTCCTGGACCTGGTCGGTGCCTGTCACCGCTTCGTGGCCGCCTGCGGGAAGACCGTGCCCAGGCTGCGCGACCGGCACCTCTCCGATGACGAACAGGCCGTCCTGGCGCAGAACGTCGCCCGATGCCGGGCGACCCTGGACTGGATCGAGACGGCCGCCGAGACCGGCAAGGTCGACATGGACGAGGAGCTGGCCCGCCTCCTGCGGGGTGAGTAACCGTGCGCAAGCGCTCCCCGGCAGCGGAGCGCCACGCCGACCTGGTCCGCACCGCCCTGTTCGAAGTCGCGCCCGCCGGCATGACGCTCACCCGGCTGATGGCCTCGTGCGAGCTGAGCCGCTGGCAGGCCAGACAAGGGCTGGCGATGCTGCGTGACCTGTGCGCCGAACGTAGCTGGCCACCGGTCATCTACAGCCGTGACCTGGGCTATCACTTCTGCGCGAGCGAGGACGAACTGGAGGAATGGGAGCGGGCCTGGCTGAGTGAGAAGCTCACCCAGTTCCGCCGGATGCTCACCGGCACCATCGCCCCGCACCTGGCTCTGTTCCCCAAGAGTGTCTGGGCCGGCTACCTCAGCGACCAGATGAAAGCGATCGAGTCGAACCTCGCGCTGGCCGCCCGGCCGCCGCGCTGACACCTCTCTTCCGGGCCGGGACGCCCACCGCAAGATCAGGAGGCCGGGACCGGCCCGGCGGCCCGGACCACCACTGCGGGCCCCGGGCCGGTCTCGCCCTTGCCATGCGCCAGCGCCGCTACCCCTCCGACACGACGGACGCCGAATGGGCCTTGCTCGAACCCCTTCTCCCGGTTCCCGCGTGTCAGACACCCTCCGGCGGGCATCCGGAGGCCCACCCCCGGCGGGAGATCGTCGACGGCATCCGCTACCTGGTCGACAACGGCATCAAGTGGCGCGCGATGCCGTCTGACTTCCCGCCCTGGCGGACGGTCTACGGCTTCGCGCGGCGCTGGGCCGCAGCTGGCGTCATCGGCGTCATCCGCGACCAGCTCCGCCGTCGGATCCGCCTCGCCGCCGGGAAGACACCCCGAGCCGCATCGGTCGTCGTGGACTCGCAGAGCGTCAAGGCATCCGAGACCGTCGGCAGGGACAGCCGCGGCTGGGACGGCGGCAAACTGATCAACGGAAGGAAAAGACATCTCATCGTGGACAACCGCGGCCTGGTATTGATGGTGATGGTCACCACCGCCGGCGTCCACGACAGCATTCCCGCCAAGGAACTGCTGTTCCGGCTCGCGCTCACCCACCCCGAGATCTCCATCGTCTGGGCCGACTCCGCCTACGGCGGCAAGTTGATCACCTGGGCCAAGAAGTACCTCGACATCACCATCAAGACCGTCCGCCGTCCGCCCGACGCCAAAGGCTTCGTCGTCCTGCCCCGCAGATGGGTGGTCGAGCGGTCCTGGTCGTGGATCATGCGGGCCCGCCGGCACTGCCGCGACCACGAACGCCTCCCCGAGATGAGCGAATCTCTCATCACCTGGGCAGCGATTACCCTGATGACCAGGCGGCTCACCCGGCGCAAGACCAGTCCAGCCGAACGCCGCGACGTTGCCCACAGCTACGTGCTGTCAGAAGCCGCCTGACCTTCCATGATCACTGCGACAGACCTGGCTCGCCCGCCCGGCGGAAGACCTCCCCACACGTGGGGGACGGTGCCGGCGAATGTTCGGCGAGGACGATCAGCGCATGGCGCAGTTCCCTGCCCAGCAGGAAAAGCTGGTGGCTGTACTGCCCGCCCCTGTAGGTATACAGGCGGAAGACGTTGACTGCCTGTTCGTCATGGTCGTCGGCGAAGGTGTCCGGGAGCCCGGCGAGCAGTTCGTAGTCGCGCTTGCCGGTCGCCGCTTCGGCCACGACCCTGAGGGGCAGAGCATCGAATTCCGAGGCGGACACCGAAGTATCGACCGCGACGGCATGGGCGGCCAAGGCAGCGAAGACCTCGATCAGCCGCTCGCCCAGTGCAGTGTCGATGTCCCGGGCTCGCAGGGTCTCGCGGCGTCGGTCCTGCCGCCATGGCTCCTGGTCCACCAGCGGCAGCAGGACACGTCCCAGGTGCACACAACGACGCCACAACATGTCGTGATCCGAGGCCACGTTCGATCCCCTCTACGGCGAGTGGAAGACCTGGGGCCCAGACCGACGACCACCAGGCCCTCCAACTTCCCACTACGCGCAGGGCACTTCCAGAATGTCACTGTGAGGTGAGCCGCTGCCCGTGGAGCCGCCCGAACTTACGAGGGTTCCGTACGTACGGGTGCGCCAGGAAACCTTCGGGTCGCCAGGGTGGTTCTCGCAGTCTGCCGCTGCGGTCGACGACCGTAGCGGTGGCGCGCACAGGGACTGACGCTTGGTCCCTGCCGTGTACCACATCCGCGAGAACTCGTTGTAGTACTCGAGGTCCACCTCGCTGGTGCATGCCACGGGCCCGCCGGAGCACGTTCTGATGCCCCCGGTACCCGTCATCCGGGAGCCGCTGTGGTTGGGCTTCGACGCGTAGAAGGTGCACGTCGTCACCGCCTCAGGGGACGAGTCCTCCGTCGCCACCGTGACCTCAGGCGGTTGCGGATTGGGCGGCGGGGTCGCCAACGCCGTCTGAGTGCTGGTGGCGACCAGCGCCACCCCGACGACGAAAGCACTCACAATGCGCCTTAATCGCACGAACAGTCTCCTTTTTGCCGTTCTACCCAACTATCCACCAGTCGGATGGACTTAGTGACACCAGACCGTAGATGTGGAACACGGGGTACAGCAGTGGCGTACCAGCCAATACCGGCCCCTCCCGCCTCGCCTGCCTGCGATACGTCATCCCGACAAAGACCTCAACAAGTTCAGGAACAGGCACTCACCCCCCAGACACCCGGCCGGACCGCGTGACAGACGCAACCGCGTGCGGCCCGGCCGGGCCCGGCCCACCCGGACGGACCGCTATGGACGCGGCGCGACTCGCTGAGCGGGCGCGCAGGGTTCGATTCCCCGTCCTCCGGGTGGGCCCACTCCACCAGCCCCGTCGTGGGCCGGCGGCCCGCTGTCCCTTCAGCACCTGAAGCCGTCCCCCAGCGCCGGGCCGGAACCACCCGATCAACCCTAAACGGGGGGTGCCCCTGTCTCTTTCGTCAAGGGGCGGGGCGGTTGATTCGTGATTGTTCAGGCGGTTTGGGGGGCGGTGTGGGACTCGAAGAAGGTGCCGTCGCGGAGCATCGCGAAGAGCACGTCGACGCGGCGGCGGGCGAGACACATCAGGGCTTGCTTGTGCCGTTTGCCCTCGGTTTTCTTCCGCTCGTAGTAGGTCCTGCACACCGGGTCGGACAGCGAGGCGAACGCGGCCAGGAAGAACGCCCGTTTGAGGTGTTTGTTGCCTCTGCGGGACGGGCTCTCGCCGCGGATCGAGGACCCGGATCTCCTGGACACCGGGGCCAGGCCCGCGTAGGCGGCGAGGTGTCCGGCGGTGGGGAAAGCGGTGACGTCGCCGACGTCGATGATGATCCTGGCTCCGGTCCTGACGCCTATCCCCGGCATCGACGTCAGGAGCTTCGAAGAGGGTGTGCCTCCAGCAGGGACCCGATAGCGGCCGCGAGTTCCTTGCGCTGGTCGAGCAGCGCGGTGAGGTTCGTCGCGAGTTTGGGGACGATCACCGCGGCGGCCTCGGTCCCGAGGCCGGAAAGGCCCGGACGGCCCACAAGGCGTGCACGACGATTGATCCAAACCGCCAACCCGACGGGCTATTCGCACCGGAGGTGTGATCATGATCCCCGCGATCGACTGGAATGACCCGGCCACAGAGTACGAGTGGCACGTAGTATCCCGGTGCCTCATGTGCCGATTGGCCCTGATCTCTTCAGACCCGTACGAAAACTCTTGCGCTGAGGGCGAGGCCCTCATGTCGGCGATCCGCCGCATCGTCAGCCCGGGGAGGTAGGCGACTTCGCAGCCTGCGTCGCGGGCGACGGCCAGCGGCAGGGCACCGATCGAGGCGGGCTGGTCCACCACGACGAACACGCGGCCGTTCTTCGCCGTGAGCTTGTCGAGCATGGCCCGTATCTTCGGCTCGCAAGGTGAGCCTCGGCCTGGTGCGCAAGGCGGTGCACCGCTGCTGGACGCCCGCCCTGGCCAAGTCTGGGAGAAGAGCCAGTGACCGCCGGCGACCTGAAGAAGAAACTCCCGTGTCATCGACGACGTGCTCGCGCTGGACCAGGTCGTGCCGCACTCCATCTAACCGACATCACGCCCTTCAAGGAGGGACTGACCCATGGCCCGCATGCAGAAGATCACGAAGTACCAGGTCGACCAGTGGAAGGCCACGCTGGAACAGATGCTCGAAGAGGGCAACTTCAGGCAGGACGGTCGGCCGCTGAGCCCTGCCGGCATCGCGGAGCGCAAGGAGGAGATCGCGGAGCTCCGCGGGCTGAACGCCCTTCGCGTGGGCCAGGTCGTCGACCTGGACACCGTGCAGCCCATCTTCGAAGACACTGACAACGCCGGAAGCTAGACCCAGGTCGCCTTCGATCCGAACAACGACGTGCTCTTCGCCTCGGACATGTCTCTGACCGCCGCCCAGGCAGTCGGTTTGTTCCAGGGCATCGGAGAAGCAGACCAGCGCTGCGCCCAGACGCTTGAACGCTCCGACCTCCAAGCCAGCATCCGTGCCGCCCTCGCGAACCGTGAGCACCAGGTCATCGTGTTCCTGGATCCCAACGAGGTGGCCGTCGGATCCACTGGCTACTTCTCGCCCAGTGGCCACAGCGCTACCCGCGGGCCCTACGGCTGGGTCTCCCAGGACGTCAGCTTCATGCCGCGCGACGGCGAGGTCTTCACCTCGCACCACGGGCCGGCCAACGACGAGAAGCTCGTCGAACTGCTCGTCGCGGCGCTCGTCACCGAGTGCAGCACACCGGGGGAGAGCGACCTCCCCGCACGGACTGTGCGGCGACAAAGCCGATCATCAGCCGCACTCGTACATCAGCGGATCGCTGGGTGAGTTCCGGTGCACGGCCGACCAGGAGTCCCGGCTACCGTACGCGGCCGAGATCCAGCAGAAACCACACCCCGACACGAAGGAGCAGGCTCGACCATGAGCATCCTCATCGACACCCTCGTCATGACCGTCCGCGACTCGGTGACGGATGCCGCCGCCACCCGGGGAGACTGGATCCGGGCTATCAACCTTGCCTTCGACCAAGACTCCGCCCCCGCCGAGCCCGAGCGCTCCGACCCAACAGCGCAGCACGACACCAGGTGGCGGGTGAGCTGGGAGATCGACGCTGAAGGAAGCACAGCTCTCGGGGCCGCTCGCCAGGTCTGGGCAGACCAGTTCGGCCGCGACGATGCCACTGACGGGGATGTCTGCGTCTTCACCGTCACCGACGCGCCCCTCCGAGGCGACGTCCCCGTTGAGAGGGTGCGCACCGGCATGGCAGTACGGGCACCGCCGGAATACCGCGGGCCACTGGTGCCCGGAAGCCACTCCACGACTTGGGCCCTGCCTCTACAGGGCCGTGCGGTCGCGCTACCCCTATAGGGCGCGGCACCCGGCCCCCATCCCACAACCCCTCGGAGAGACTCGTGCCTGCCCCGTTTCTCGCCCCCGGCACCACCGGGCACCACCCCGCCGTCCTGCTCCCCGTCCGCGTCAGCGGATTCGACGGCGCGCTCGAAGTCCTGTGCCCGTGCGACGACAGCGTGAAAGTCCGCGACGGCAAGCTGGGCAACCACTTCCCGCCCATGTACCAGGGGCGACCGCCGACCCTCAAAGACCCGTTCCTGCCGGGCAACTCCCTGTGCCGCTACACCGGCCGCACAGTCACCCTGGCCGCCGCCCTGGCCCGCGACGAGGCACCGACACCCGAGGAACGGAAGACCGCTGCCACAGTGAGGATGAACCCCTCCGCATGGCTGGGTCTGCTCGACTGGGTGACCTTCGAGGACGTGAAGGTCGGCGACCATATCGGCTTCACGGAGACGGAGGACAGCGACGGCTACGAGCGCCGCTTCGTCCGGCACGAACGGGAAGGCATCGTGACCCGCAAGGGCGCCACCTTCGTGACCGTCGACTGCGTCCCCGACGCCCTGGGCGACAAGGCCCGACTGAAGAAGAAGGACTGGACGAGCTTCCGCACCCGCCGCAAGTACTGACCACCCTGTCCTCGGCATCGACCCGAGGAGACCAACCCGCGCCGCCTGCTCCTCCCCTGGAGCCGCAGGCGACGCGTGCCAACTGACCGAACCCATTGAGCCCGCTGTCGCGCCGCCCGACTACCGGGTCCCGGCAGCGGCACCAACCGGGCGGCAACCGCCTGGTTATGGAAAGGAGCAGGACATGAAGCAGTCGGCCGACGGACCCTCCGCACCCGCACAGTTCACGCCCTCGCTGCGTGTGGAGCAGTTCGACGAGGTGGTGCAGTACGACGACGCGATGACGGCGAAGCCGCCGCAGCGGACGTACGAAAAGGTATGGCAGGGGCGGTGCGGCCCGGACTCACCGTTGAGGACAGTGAGGACAGCGAGACCGTCCGGCCCGTCAGGCTGCGCGTCCGCTGGTTTCAGAACGGCGACGCTACGTCCCGCTGGAACAGCATTGAGGTAACCGGTCAGATGGTCCTGCCCGACGGGCGCCTGCGTCGGCTTCCCGTCCGGGAGATCTGGACGCACTACCACGCCGAGCTGGGGCAGATCCCCGACTGGTTCCTCCAGTTCGTGAGTGCCAACCCCCCGGCAACGCGGACCACCACGCAGGTCTGACACACAGCGTGACCTGACTCCTGCCGTCCATGTTCGCAAGACACCTGGTCGTTCAAGCCGGGATCGGGATTCGAGTTGCTGCAGGAGCACTCGACTCGCTCGACGTCCTGTCCTGCCCGACCACACCCAAGGAGCACGCAGTTGGCCCCCTACCGCTGTCGGCCGAACGTCATACTCGCCGCGACGGTCGTCACCCTCTCCACCGCTATCGCCCGCCACCTGTGCGCCGACCTCCTCGGCCGACCGGATCCGGCCTGGCACCGCCTGGCCCATCTCGTCACCGAGCAGCTCTTTCCCGGCAGCGCCCACCACACCGTGACCCTGGCCCCCGGGACCTGAAGGACCTGCTGTCCGTGCTGCTGGACATCGCCATCGACTTCTACGACGGCACGCTCTCGCCCGAGGCGTGCGGCTTCACCGAAGCCGACATCCAGGAAGCCATCGACGTTCACCACCACCACTACGGCCCGATCCTGGACTGCTGACGACCCCCGCGACGGGCCAATCAGTGAGCCCTTTCAGCGGTGCCGCTCCAGGGTGAGGATGGCGGCTGCGATTGACGACATTCGGTTCGGGCTGCACCGGGCCTTGCGGAAGATCCGCCAGGACTTCAGTCGTGCGACGCCGCGCTCGACCGGTGCGCGTGCCGCCGACAGCGCGCGGTTGACGGTTTGCTGTGTTGGCGTGAGGTCGCGGCCTGGCGGGCGTCTGCGTGGCGTCGTCACCCATGGGCCGGCACCCATGTAGGCACGGTCGGCGAGGATCGGGACGCCTTGGCGTTCGCAGATCCGGATGATCCGGTGGGTGCGGGCCGCGGTCAGGTCGTGCGCGCGGCCGGGCAGTGCGGGTGAGATCCACAGCAGTCGTCCGGCTGGATCGGTCACCACCTGCACGTTCACACCGTGACGTCGGTGTTTTTGGGAGAAGTCGGCCCGGCTGTCGCCGACCCGGTCGCACTCCGCGAGGGTGCCGTCCAGCAGGACGTAGTCGGGGTCTGCTTCGCGCAGGCTCCGCAGGAGCCCGGGCGCGCGGTCGGCGAGCAGGTCGATGACAGCTGCTGTGTAGGCGTGGGCGGTGCCGACGGAAATGCCGAAGCCGGCCGCGAGTTGGGCGAGGGTGTCGTGCCGACGCAGGTACACCAGGCCGACCAGGGCACGTTGGTGCGGCGGGAGCTTGCAGCGGCGGTCACCCTCACGGGTGACGATGAGCATGGTGACCCACTCGACCAGGGCATGAGGTAGGTCGAGTGCGGCAGGATAGGCAACCAACAGGGCTCCTGCGCTGATGAGTTGAGACGTCGAACACCTCCCTCAACGGCACAGGAGCCTTGTCCGTTGCGGACGGCGACGTCGTCACCCGATCAGTGGCCACTCTGAAAGAGCTCAGTGGTGATCGACCTCAGCGACCAAAACGGGCAGTTCGACGACCCGCTCCGAAGCGTAAGCGTTGGGCCGGCACGGCCGGCCCGGGAGCCAAAGAAACACCCGCCTGCCGGTGGGGCCGTGCTGGAACGACCAGCTCAGCTCCACCGGCAGTTTCGTTGCTGGCCCCAGCCAGATGCCGTACCCAACATGAAGCTCAAGGAGCAGCGCTCTCATGACCGATCACGACTGGGACAACCCCATCACCGGCGAGTTCGTCGGCGCGCAGCTCCCCGAACACCCGAACGGGGAAAACACCGTGTCCAGTACCGCGATTCCTGAGAAGCTCATACGCGCCGTCACCGACGCCTACCTGATAGCCCTCAGGCAGGGGGATCTTCACGCAGCGCTCGGACTCATGACGCAACTGGCCGACACGTACGGTCTGGTAGCCGTCTGCGGCCTCGCCGCCGAGCTCGCCATGGACCTTCACACCCACTGCCCGTCACGCTTCCGTACTGCCTTCGGCGGCGCGAACCTCTCCGCTCTCGCCCCCGCAGCGGACGACGACGCGTTCACCACCCTTGATGTCGCCTCCAAGACCAGCCGCCTCATGGGGCGCGGGCAGGTCACAGCCGCCGACTTGGAGGACACCGAAGTCCAGATGCGCGTCACGGAGACCGTCCGTCCTGCCGTTCAGGCGGCACTCAATGCCGCTGCTGGGCACAGCCGTTCGGCCGCGGCCGCTCAGCTGGGCTCGCTGAGCACGCCCCGCGAGTTGTCTGCGGCCGTGGCCCTGCTCACCAACGGGCTTCGCGCCGTACCGCCGTAGGCGCACGCGTGCGCCCCCGTGTCTGCCGCAGGGGCCGTAGTCGACCGATCCCGTTCGACTGCAAGTCCGGCACCGGACACCCAGGAACGTGCAGCCCCTTCACCGACCGGCCCCACCCGCCACAAGCGGTGCGCGGAAAAGTCCGAGGAAACAGAGGTTGTCGTTGACTGCGACGTGAAACTTCCTGAGGAGCTGCGGCACACCGTTTGGGGAGAAAGTGGGGATTCCGTTATGGCTGTGGCTCGCCGAATTGCTTTGGATATCGTTCCTTACGGAGGCCGCTACTCCACTCACTACATAGGTGAGGTCATCTCGGGCCCGTCTTCAAACAGATCTCGCTAAGAGCCAGAGGGTCCCAGCCGTTCCAGAGCTCTTTGCCGAGCGGACATAGACCGCACTTGTACCCGGTGCAGAGTGATCGTGGGCGAGGCGACATATTGCCAGCTATCGCCTTGTGGCTCACCCTATGGGGAACGAGGGCGGCCGTCTGCGGTAGCCATCTATCCCAAAGTTGGAGATATGTATCAGATCGAAGTAACGGAGCACGGCGAGACGTACCGCCCTCGCAGTTTGCGCGGCTATTCAGACACCGAGCAGGCCGAAGAGGCGAGAAGGAGCTTCCTGCTCGACTCCCCGTGGGCCTCTGCCAAAGTAATAGAGCAAGATCCGTGAGACCGCTACCCAGCCGATAGTCCGCTGTCGCTGCATGGACGTCTGTCACGCTTTCGCGCCGCTCGGTCAGTCCTGAACTACACAGGGCCACGAATCAAGGGGGAACCATGTCCGCCGACCGTCGACGTGAAAACCAGCGATCAGCCGTCGAACACTGCTCGCAAGATGGCTGCGACGCCACTATTCCCGGACGCACATGGGGTTACAGCAGGTCCGGCTGATTCTTCCAGGAGAACGGCAGCCAATACTGCCCCGTGCCAACCACCACCCATCAGCCGCCGCCCGCACGCGGCCGACGTTGCTCGACCAGATCGTCGGACAGGCGCACCTCGTCTTCCCTGGCTCGCCGCTCGAACTGCTCGTGTCCGGCCGCGGCGCGAACTCAGTGCTCCTGTACGGCCCGCCCGGGTGCGGCAAGACCACCATCGCCAGCGTCGTCGCACACCAGACGAGCCGTCGCTTCGTCGAGCTCTCTGCCACCTCGGCGGGCGTCGCCGAGGTGCGCAAGGTGCTTGCCGCGGCCCAGCAGGAGCTCGACGCCGACGGCTCCCGGACGCCCGTTTCATCGACAAGATCCACCGCTTCTCCAAGGCTCAGCAGGACGTGCTCCTGCCTGCCGTGGAGGACGGCGTCATAGCGATAATCGGCGCGACGACCGAGAACTCGAACTTCAGCGTGAACGCTGCGCTGGTGTCGCGTTCGATCCTCATGGTGCTCAAGCCGATCAGCACCGCCGACATCGTGAAGCTCCTCGCCCGCGCGCTCAATGAGGACCCTGACCTCGATGGCCACGTCAGCGCAGAGTCTCAAGTGCTCGAACTGATCGCGAACCTGTCCGCCGGCGGCGTGCACCAGGCGCTCAGCCGCCTTGAGACGGCTGCCGCCACGGCTATGGCTGCCGGCGAGAAGGAGGTCACCGCCCGGACTGTCGAGCTCGTCACCGGCGCAGCGCTCCAGCGCTACGACCGCGACCAGTACCACGACGTCATCTCGGCGTTCATCAAGTTGCTTCGCGGCTCGGATCCCGACGCTGCCCGCCATCGCAGTGGCCGCCGTGCAGGCGGTCCAGCTGGTCGGCATGCCCGAAGCCCGGATCAACCTTGCCCAGGCGACGGTCGCGATCGCCAGGGCTCCCAAGTCGCCGGCCATCGTCCGCGGTATCGACCAGGCGCTCGGAGATGTGCGGCGTGGCCGCACCGGGGAGGTCCCGGTGCATCTGCGCGATGCGCACTACCCGGGAGCCAAGGCCCTCGGCCACGGCCAGGGATATCTGTACCCGCACGACTTCGAGCACGGCGTCGTCACCCAGCAGTACCTGCCTGGCCGAGGGCTCGACACGCAGTACTACGTGCCGACATCTAACGCCTTCGAACAAACCATCAGCCAGCGGCTGAGCGCTATCCGTAGCCTCACTGCGACCCAGGAGAACAGACCATGACCTACACCACTGTTGACCCGCCCCTCGTCACCGAGGGCGACCTCACCGTCCGTTACGACGAGACCCGGTCGCCACTGCCCCGGCACCCCCGGCTGAGGCGCTGCTGTCGGTGGATCCGTTCCGGCGTCGCTTGACGATCTCCGCTCGCGTTGGGTGGAGGGCCTGATGAGCAGCAAGACGACGGCCGCACTCTTCGGGGCGGCCCCACGTCCCCGGCTGGCCCTGGTCGCTGGCCCCAGGTCACGGCCGGCTCGCAGGGCCCGTATAGCGACGCCGCGCGGACCATGGCCGCTCTCGGTTGGTACGCCGCGTTCGTGGACACGGTGCGGCTGGCTGTCGCCGGTGGCCTGAAAGCCGACGCTTCCGGGTTCCGTGCGGTAGACGCGGACGGCCGTACAGGGCGGCGGGTCAAGGGTGAGCGGGTGCGGCTACTCGCCCGCTGCGGATAGCTCGCGCGTTACACCTCGGGCCTGGTCGTGGCGACGGAGGAACGGACAGGAGGCGCTCAGGCTCACCGAGGCTGCCGGGCCGGGCGTGCTGCGCGATGAGGCCGACTTCATGGCGTCGGTTCGCAAGGCTCGCCGCGCCCGCCAGTGGGACAGCCACGCTGGCCAGGACGCGCACGCCTTGCCGGTGCTTCCCGGGGCGGTGAGGAACGCCGCCGCCTCGCCGTCGCCCGCAAGGGCGCGGAGCGGGCGGCCGTCGAGGCGGAGAAGGCATGCAAGCGCATCGAGGCCCTGATGCGGCGGGCCTCCCGGCGGGCGCGGATCCGGGACCGCCGGGAGGCCCGCCGCGAGGCAGCGCAGGAGGCCGAGCGCACCGCCCGCGCCGGTGCTGCCGGCGGGTGTGGCCGCTGGACTGGCGGTGCGGGGAGTGCCGGGAACTGGCAGCGCGGGGCATCGAGGACTTCCCCGCCCTCCCTCCGTCCGACAGCGACAGCAGGGCACAGCAGGACCACAACAATGACACGGAAGGACACACGGACATGGCGGGTAAGCGGCGGATCACGGTGAAGCGGATCACGGGGTTTCTGTGGCACGCGACCACGCGCGGGCAGGTGTACACGATCGTGAAGGAGGACGGCCACGAATGGCCGTGGATCGTGCTGTCCCCCGAACGTGAGCGCATCGCCCACCCGTCCGTGATCAACGACGAGCCGTTTACCGACGACATCCGCGGCATCGTCAGGGCTCACGCCGACGGCAAGCCCGTTCCCGGTCTCCCCGCCGACTCCGAGCGGGCCGCCGATGCCGTCACTACTCCCGAGGAGGCAGCCGGCGAGAGCACCGAGGGTAGCGACGCGGACGAGGCCGCCGAGGTCCCCGCCTCCGGCGACGCCTACAATACGCCGACCCCCGCGCGGGCGGTCGCCCTCGACCTGATCGGCTCCAAGTGGGTGGCCGAGTGCGACCGGCACGGCCCCGTCTCCATGGGGCTGAACAAGTTCGGTGACGCGGTCGCCGACGTCGCCTACGTCTACGACAACGAGCAGGACGCGGCCGACGCCGCCCGCTTCCACCTGGACCGGCACGCCGCACAGGACGCCGACGTGATGACGCCGGAGGACATCGACGCCGCCCAGGCGCTGAACTTCAGCCGGGACCAGTGGCGCGCCCTCGGATGGATGCGTGAAGGCAAGGTGCGCGAGACCGTCGGCGGGTTCACCGCCTTTGACATCTCTCCCGACAAGGCCGACGTTTCCGCGAAGATCAACAAGCGGCGGGTGCCGGGCCTGTGGCGGGCCGGGTTCGTGAAGGTGTTCGCCGTCGCCCCCCGCGTGCGCGAGTTCGGTCTCACCGATGACGGAGAGGCCGCGTTCCGCCTGTGGTCTCAGGCCGTGCGCATCGGCGCCGTGACCGAGCCGGAGAAGGACACCAAGCACACGGCCGTGAAGGACGGGCCTTACCGTTGGCTTTCCGCCGGGGACACCTGGCCCGGTGAGGTCCAGGCCGCGCAGGCCGCCGCCGATGCGGAGGCCAAGGAGGAGGCGGAGGCGGCGGCGCTGCGCAAGGCCGAGGAAGAGCGTGCGGCCCTGAAGGCCGCGACGCCCACTGATGACGAACTCGCCGTGATCGACGCGTTGGGGCGTGAGGGCCTGGACGAGAATGCGGCGGCGGTGCTGTCGGCCGCGTACATCGGGCACGTCATTACCCGGTACCGGACCGGTGCTACCTCGGTCCGCCTCGATGAGGGCTCGAACGACGATGAGCGGCGCGTGTCGCGTACGTACAACGTCAACGGCGTTGAGAAGCCGATCACGCCGGAGGCTACCGACGCCCTGTCGGCGATCCCGGCCAACCTCACCGACGCCACGGCCGACACCTGGCACGCGCTGTGCACGTCGGTGGATGAGCGGTACGGGGTGTACTGGCTCGACCTTCAGGCCGCTATGGACGCAGGCAGGGCCGCGCTCGCCGCCGATGAGGAGCCGGCGGCGGAGGAGTCGCCGGAGCTGCGGGCGTCGTGTGAGTTCGTACAGACCGCCGAGCCGGGCACGGATGCCGAGGTGATCGAGTGGGCCGGGGCGGGTCTGCTGTGGCAGCGCGGTGACGGGTTCGGGCACGCGGGCCGTAGGGTGCCCGCTGCCCGTGTGGCGCCGCTGATCGAGGCGGGGACGCTGTACCGGTCCGCCGACGGACGTGTCTACCCCGTCAAGGACGCGAAGGCCGAGACGGCCGCGCCGGTCATGGTGGGCGGGTGCTGCTCGCGGCCATCGAGTTTTCCCGGGGCGACAGCCGCCCCGCCTGCACCCACAACGGGAGCAGCGGGGTGACGGGGTCGTGGTCGCCGGGTACGTCGTGACGAAGCTGGACGGGTTCGGAACCTGCATGACGGACTTTCACGCCCTGGAAGGCATCGCCCTGTGGGAGGCCCGTAACACCGCGGGCCGGTGTGCGTTCTGCGTGGCCGCTGACCTGGGGTGCAAGACCGGTGATCCTCCCGGCTACTTCGAGGGGCCGCGCACCATGGAGGCCGTCCAGGCCGAGAACGACGAGGCAGCCGAGGAGCAGGCCGAGGCTGCCGACAAGTCCCGCGCGGGCAGGGACGCCGACGAGGTCATAGCGGAGGTGGACGACGAGGCGGCGGCGGTCATCGTCATTCGCCACAGCCGCGCCCAGGGAACCAGCGTTAAAGGTGACACTCACCCGGCGGCGTGCGGGAGATCTTGAAGCGGAAGCGGTACGGGCGCCGGGACGGCTTCCGCTGGTCCAAGACGGTCGGGGCGTGGATCCGGTACCACACGCGCGACCACAAGGCCGACACGTGGAGCATTGACCGGCTGTCCCTCGCCCTGCGCTTGGAACTCGGCCTGAAGGCGTGCCGGGTCATCGACAACGCCACGCGGCGCGAACGCAACGTCGACTCCGAGGCGTTTACGGTCGGCACGACGTCCCGTACGACGGCTCGAACCCCGCTGCTGAACAGCTGGCTTCGGGAGTGAGTCTCGGCCCCCACCTACGGACGAGCGCCGGCCCCACCGGCGTTTCGCGGGAGGCGATTCCAGCGAGTTCTGGCTCCACCCGCCGACCAGGCCAGCTCCCTCCGGAGTGGGACCAATGCTCATTCCCGATCAGCTCCATACGAGCCGCCAGGCGGGGCCAAAACCCGCGCGAAAGTGGAGCCAGTTCTCGGATCTGGCACACATTCGATGAGCGCGATCACGGGTGGTTGGCGGGAGTTGCTGTCAGTGCGTGACCGTCACTGGGCGGCCGTGAGTAGTACGCGTTTTCTGAGCAGAGGGAAGCCGGCGCGGCCGAACATCTGGCGCTTGATCATTTTAAAAGTTACGTGGAATCTGCTGGGGGTGATCATGTCTCCCCGGTGCAACCACGGACTTGGGAGATGGCTTGAGCGGCTCGACGGTGCTCATGGAGAAGTGGCCGGTGCTCGGTCGGCACGAGCAA
>NZ_JBHSFK010000062.1:0-65967 GCF_042653945.1 Streptomyces vulcanius
CCCCAGTGGCAGCCCCTCCCCCACCCCCGGGACCACCACGAGCACCCCCTCCCCCGTCCCCACCCCCGACTGGTCGACACTGGTCGTCCGCCGGGACGAGCAACTGCTCCCGGGCCAGTCCTGGAAAACGAACCGCATCACGCTCACCATGCGGCCGAACGGCGACTTCGTCCTCTACGACGAGCACGGCCGGGCCCGCTGGTCGGCCGGCACGGCAGGCACCGGCTACCGGGCCCTGATGCAGGGGGACGGCAACCTGGTCGTCCACGACAGGTCCGGCCGGCCCGTCTGGAACAGCGGCACGGCCGGCCACGACGGCGCGATTCTCTGCCTCCAGGCCGACGCGAACGTCACGATCCTCGACCAGGGCACGGCCGTATGGTCCACGGGCACCCACGACCGGAACTGACCCCCTCCGCGGGGAGGGGGATCACCCAAGCGCCTCTTTGGACGGAGTCACCGGCTCCCCCGCCGGCCGCACCACCGGCTGCACGCTCCACGGGAAGTTGATCCAGTCGTCGGTCCGCTTCCACACGTACTCGCACTTCACGAGCGACTGCGACTTCTCGTAGATGACGGCGGACCGCACCTCCGCCACGGCGTCGAGACAGAACTCCCGCACCAGCTTCAGCGTCTTGCCGGTGTCGGCGACGTCGTCGGCGATGAGGACCTTCTTGTCGGAGAAGTCGACGAGGTTCGGCACGGGAGCGAGCATGACCGGCATCTCGAGGGTGGTCCCCACGCCGGTGTAGAACTCCACATTCACGAGGTGAACGTTCTTGCAGTCGAGGGCATAGGCGAGCCCGCCGGCCACGAACACGCCCCCACGGGCGATGCTCAGGACGACATCAGGCACGTACCCGTCATCGGCTACGGCCTGAGCCAGCTCACGCACCGCGACCCCGAACCGCTCGTAGGTCAGGTTCTCCCGTGCGCCGCTCATCGTGCCGTCGTCCTCACACCTGGGTCCGATGGAAGTTACGGAAGGACCGGGAGGCGGTGGGCCCGCGCTGCCCCTGGTACCGCGACCCGTACCGCTCACTGCCGTACGGGTGCTCGGCCGGCGAGCTGAGCCGGAACATACACAACTGTCCGATCTTCATGCCGGGCCAGAGCTTGATCGGCAGGGTGGCGACATTGGACAGCTCAAGAGTCACATGCCCGGAGAAGCCGGGGTCGATGAACCCGGCGGTGGAGTGAGTGACCAGCCCGAGCCGCCCCAGCGAGGACTTCCCCTCCAGCCGCGAGGCGAGATCGTCGGGCAGCGTGATGACCTCGTACGTCGAGGCGAGAACGAACTCCCCGGGGTGCAGGATGAACGGCTCGTCCCCCTCCGGCTCCACGAGCCGCGTCAGATCCGCCTGCTCGACGGACGGATCGATGTGGGGGTACCGGTGATTCTCGAACACCCGGAAGAAGCGGTCCAGCCGCACGTCGACGCTCGAAGGCTGCACCATGGATTCGTCGTAGGGATCGATCCGTACCCGCCCGGCGTCGATCTCGGCCCGGAGGTCCTTGTCTGAGAGAAGCACGCCCCGAGGATACGCAAGACGCGCGGAGCCCCCACCATCAGGACGACCCCGCGCGCCAGCCGTTCACCGCTTCTCGAGCGCCACAGGCACCGGCACCGCGCTGCGGAGCCGGGCACACCGAGGACACCGGACGAGCCGCCCGGGGCCGAGCCGCTCGGCCTGCTGCATCGGGAACGAAGCGGTACTGAACACGTGCCCATCGGCACAACGGACGACGGTGCGCTCCATCAAGTCCATGAGTCCCTTCCCCAAGAGCCCCGTCCGGCTACTGCCCACCGGACATCGAAAGCCACATTACGGGACGAACGGGACGACCCTCCAGGCGGCACTCCGACCCCGCCCGACCCCTCTTCCACACCCCCACCGTATCCTCCAACTCCGGCCCCCCGCACACCGATCCCACCCCCTGAAACACACCTGGACCCCAGGGCATCAGCGCCGGAGGTCCAGGATGTTGTAGAGTAACGGGGCGATCAAACACCGACCTCGGTCGGCGTCTCACGCGGGTGTAGTTTAATGGTAGAACATCAGCTTCCCAAGCTGAGAGCGCGAGTTCGATTCTCGTCACCCGCTCCAATATGAACCCCCAGGTCATGGACCCGGGGGTTGTTTGTTGTCTAGACCAGCTAGCGGGGCGCGCACGCGTGTCATCGATGCGCCGTTGGAGCATCTGGATGTTCGAGGAGTGCTATGACGGCCATATCGATGTATTGGGCAAAATCTGCTTCTTCCATCAGGTCGTCATTACCGTCCAGGCAAGCGTGGGCAAACCCGGGCACAGAGCGAGGCGATATCGAAGCAACCGTTCTGCGATGGTCGCCGTCTCCACAGCACGACAGTGGTGTCGTGATCCTCACGGCTTTGCGGTGGCGTCAAACCGCCCGCTGTCCTACCCAATGGGGAGAAAAATTGAAGAACATACGTCGCGTTCTGACTATTTCCGCTGCAGGCGCCATCGCCGCTTCGTCTCTGGCACTGGGAGCCGGTTCGGCCTCCGCCGCCACCGCCACGCCTCGCCTCTTCAGCAGCGCCGTCGCCTGTCAGACCGCGGGCAACACCTGGGCTCAGCAGGGGAAGATCACGGGCTTCCGATGTGCCCAGACCAAGGACAACGCGTGGGCCCTCTACACCTGGTAGACCCTGCTCGGTAAGGGGAGTGGTGCGGACGCACCCCCTCCCCTTCATCAGGAAGGCGGCACCGGACCGCTCGCCGCATTCGTGAAACATCCGGATGCATCCGGCTACATCCACTGTGCGAATATCTCGGCGCCTCGCGAATGACGGCATGCGACCCCGCTCGCCCATCCGCCGGGAATTACGGAACAACCCTTAGTTGATGATTTCGGCGCGGTCATCCAGACGGATTGCGGCCAGGCGGTCTCGCCACATCTGGAGAGCTTCGGGTGTCTGTCGCGTCCAGTCGGTGACCTCGCCAACAATCCGGAGCGGTTCCCTGCTGCGAAAGGAGCGGGTGGGATTGCCAGGGAACTTCTTGTCGGTGACGTTGGGATCGTTCTCGAACTCCCCGGTCGGTTCGACGGCATACACTCGCGGGGCCCCGTCGCCGGCGGCGAGTTCGGCGGCGAGTCCCGCGCCGTCGCGCAACGCGGTGAAGTAGATGTGGTTCATGACGATTTCAGGCCGGTAGTTGGAACGGAAACCGGCGGTGAGGTGATCTCCAACCTGCAGCTCGGCCTTTGTACCGTGAAAGAACGGACCCTCGTCCAACGCCTCGTTCATCGCTACAGGTTATCAACCCAAGCTGTCGTGACGGCGAGCAATGCAGGTTGGCTCGGACGCCGTTGCCACACCAGCGATGGCAAGATCATCCAACCCTGACCAGTGGTTACGGGACAACCCTTGGGTTGGGCTGATCCAGCAACCTCGCCCGAGGCGATCGGGCTGCGAAAACGACCTGAGACGCTGGTCTCTTTGCCTCCGTGGGGAGACCGTGCTGGGGACGGTCGCGGGAGGTTTGGCGTAGGCCACGCAGCCGGTCGTCATGCCGTCGCCCGCAGGCTCCGTCAACATCCTTCGACACGTCCGGCGCGCCGGCATGGCCGGCTGCTGGAGACAGCATCGGGCACTTCCCGCGCGTCGCGTACACCGTGTGCCCGCCGTTCTGTGGGGCCGTGAGACGGCCGTTGTCGTGGCGGTCTCACGGCCGGGCGGGTCCGCTCAGCGGGTGACCATGACGGCGTCCAGGATGACGGTGGATCTTTGGGGTGTGCTGCCGGAGAGGACCCGCAGCTGCACCTTGTGGGTGGTGATCGTGGTGCCGAGTGTGCGGGTGAACACCACTTGCCGGTAGGCGGTCTTCGCGGCGTAGGTGTTCACCATGCCGACCGTTTTTCCGTCCACCACGACCGCGAAGCGCCCGCCGTTCGACTTCCGGGTCGCCACTATGCGCAGTTGGGTGCCGTCCGCCGAGAAGGCAACGTACGCACCCTTGGCGGCGGAGGTACGTTCAGTGCCGGACCAGGCGGAGGATGCCGCCACCGACTTCCAGGTGCCCGTGTAGTGCAGTGCGGCCGCACGGTCGTCGACCGGGATACCGGTGGTTGCCGCCTTGCTCCAGGGGCCGGTCTGGCCGGCGTCGTCGTGAGCGCGGACGTAGAACCGGTAGGTGAGTCCGGACACCGGCTTCACGGGGCTGCCCGCTTTGCCGAAGACCGCGGAGGTGGCCGTGGTGCCGGTGCGCCAGGTCTGGAGTGACCCGAGCTTCCAGACGCCCGCGCTGTTACGGGTGGCGACGCGCCAGCCGATGTCGTACGACTTCACACCTGCGGTCTTCGCCGACCAGGTGACCGGCACGGACGCGGTGGTCGCCGCGCTGCTCGCGACGGTCGGCGCGGTGACGGAGGCGGCAGGGACCACCCGGCGCAGGGTCACCTTGCCGCTGACGTCGGCTGCCGCGCGGCCGGTGACGGTGTCGCGCACGGTCAGCGTCCAGGTGTATGCGCCCTCGGCGGCTGCTCCGCCCGTTTGCGTCCTTCCGTTCCACACCGGTGCGACCTTGCCGTTGGAGGCCGTACCGGTCAGGGAACGCACCTGCGTGGAGCCGGACTTGAGGGTGAGCGTCCAGCTCACCGGCCGGTTGTAGGCCCAGGTGGGGGTCCAGGTGTCGGCCGATCCGTCGCCGTTGGGGCTGAAGCCGGCCGGAGCGGCGGCCGAGGCGGCGGTGGGAACGCCTGCCCAGGTCACGTGGGTGACGCCGGCGGCGTCCATCCAGGCCGCCCAGGGCGCGTCACGGTCGACCGCCCACCGGTCGGCGGCGGCGGAGTTGGCCTTCTCGGGGAGGGCGAACAGGGGCTGCGCCGCGGTGGCCGTCCCGCCCAGCGGCTGGGCGTTCAGCGTGACGGCGCCGCCGTCCGAGGACTTGGTGAAGGTGTAGAGGATGTCCGTGCCGAGGATCGGCGTGTGTACGGAGGCGTCCACGGCGGTGCCGGTCGAGCTCCCCGCCTTGAGCAGCAGGCCGGTGGTGGAGGCGGCCCCGCAGGTGGTCAGCAGGATCCGGGAGCCGCGCACCTGGAGGCCACCGGGAAGGCAGCTCACGGTGGCGACGGTGGTGGCGGTGCCGGTGGTCAGGTCGGTCCGGCGGATCGCCCAGGTGGACGTGGTGCCGTTCCGCACCGAGGAGTACACGGCGCCGCCGTCCAGCGCGGAGCCGGCGGGCACCCTCTGCCTGGCGTCGTTGGCGAAGGCGTCGAGGAGGAGAGTGCCGTCGGACGCGGTCGTCTTGTCCGCCAGCAGGACGTGCGCACCGTCGAAGTCCACGACGTTCACGTCCGAGAGGTCGTAGAAGTCCAGCTGTGTGCCGACCAGCTTGCCGTCCTCGTATACCTGGAGGTGGGCCAGCGCGGGGGGACCGCCCTGCCCGACCAGGACGCGTCCGCCGGCGGCGGCCAGGGTCTGGTGGACCAGGCCGTCGGAGTAGTCCAGGACCCGGGACGGCGTGCTCGCCGAGGCCCCGGCCGGGCCGGCCGACAGGTTCGAGCGGAGCAGGACGCCCTGCTGACGGGAGGAGTCGTCGGCCGTGTAGAGCGCGCCATGGGACAGGGCCAGGGCGTCCAGCCTGGCGGGGCCGGCGGGGATCGTGGTGGCGTCACCGGTGGCGGTGGACACCCGGCCGTCGGCGAGAGTCTGGATCGCGGCGTCCGCATCGGGCCGGTAGAGCGTCACGCGCATCTTGCCGTCGTCGCCGACCGAGAGGTCGGTGAAGGTTCCGCCGAGGTCTTTCGCCGCGGTGGAGCCGTCCCTGGCCATCGCGAACAGCTCGGACACTCCGTCCGACGAGTCGAACTGGTACCAGGCGAGCGTGTCATCGCTGATCCAGTGCGCCCCGCTGACGGGCAGGGTGACGGTGGACGAGCCGTCCCCGGGCGCCGACCGCTGCCACTGTGTCAGGGTCGCGCCGTCGATGACCCCGACACGGCTGGGGGTGAACTCCAGGCCCTGCGGCAGCTCGTCGGTCGTGGGCTCGGCCACGGTGACCGTGCTGCCGGTGGCGAAGTCGACGTACACGATCTCGTGGCCCCAGCCGGGCGCGGTCCGCCGGAGCACCAGGGCGCCATGTGCGTCCGAGGCGAGGATCTCGTACTGCTCGTCATCGGACAGCAGTGTGCGGTCTTCGCTGCCGGGTGCGCGCAGCAACAGGCGCACCCGGTGGGCGGAACTGTCGTCGTCGTAGCTCTGCTGGACGAGGATGGCGTTGCCGGCCTGCCCGCGGTAACGCTCGTCCCCCGCGGCTCCCGAACTGTCGTAGGCGATCGGGAGAACGTCCTCGTCACCGGAGTCGAGGTGGCGCAGAGTGACATGGTCGGCGAGGTCACCGTTCGGGTTGGCGGAGGTGGCGGCGGCCGCCACCCCGTCCTGCACGGACACCGCGTCGACGTTCACCCCTTCGTCGGTGTCCGCAAGCCGGCCAAGGTCCTGGGGGGTGCCTCCGGAGACGGCGAGCCAGCCGTGCGCCAGCGTGTCGGCGGCGGTCTTCTGCCGCCAGACGACCGCCTGACCGGAACCGGATATCTCGTCCGCGGCGGGCGCGGACGTCGTCCGCGCGGCCAGCGTGGTCGACACGTCGGTCGCAGGCACGGCGACGGCCGTGACAGGGGTGATGGCCTGGGCTACGGCGAGCGCTGTGAGGGCTGCCGGGACAGCGAGGAAGCGGCGTCTGTGGGAAGGCATGGCAGCCCGATCTCTGCTCGAACATCAAGGCGCGAATCATGACACGGAGGTCCGCTACGCACAGCGGCCTGATCTTGATTTCTCACCTAACAGGGCGCCTCTCTTACCGAGCAGAGGATTTCGGTATCGCGCCCGGCCAGGGATGGGCGGACGGTCTCAACGGCATCCGCTGAGTGCACGGGCGCTGGCGCGGGCGGGGCTACGCGGCCGACCCGAAGTCCTGGGTCCAGTAGTAACCCGGCTGCGCCAGGCCGATACCGATCTCCTTGAAGCCACAGTTGAGGATGTTGGCCCTGTGACCGGAGCTGTTCATCCAGCCGTCCATGACGCTCTCGGGAGTGTTGTACCCGGCGGCGACGTTCTCGCCCGCCGACCTGAACTTGTACCCGACGCGGGAGAGCCGGTCACTCATGGACGAACCGTCGGAACCGGTGTGGGACATGTTCTCGTGATCGGCCATGTCCTGACTGTGGTCCTGAGCGGCCTTGGTGAGCTTGGCGTTCTCGGTCAGCGGCGCGCAACCGGCCTTTTCACGTTCGGCGTTGACCAGAACCAGCACACGATCCGTGGGACCGGAATCCGCACTGCCGTCGGAGGCGCTGGGGGTGCTGCTGGGGCTCGCGGTCGGCGAGGGGCTCGACGGCGGGGTGGACTCGTCGGCCGCGTCGGCGGCGGGCGTGGCCGTCGGGCTACTGGACGCCGAGGGTGACGCGCTCGGGGTGGCGGACGGAGCGGTAGTGGCAGAGGCAGGAGTGCCCGAGGCGGAGGCGGAGGCGGTCGGGGACGCGGTTGTGGAGGCGACAGGTGACCGCGAGGGCGTCGGGTCGGCCACTGGATCCGGCTTGCCCCATCCTCCCCAGGGGAACGAGACGATGCGCCAGCCTCCCAGCGTGCTGCCGCTCGCCTGGGCGATCGAAGGAATACCCACGGCGCCCACGACCACCACGGCGGCTGCCGCGCCGGCTATTTTCCGGCGTCTCGGTTTCTGGCGATGCCTGGTCATACGTGGCCTCTTTCAGTGGTCCGGTTACCGCCAGCAAATGGTTCCCCACGGCCCATTCGCCGGTCTTGGCCCTGCGGAGCCCGGTCATTATGTGGAGCGGGCGGCGCGCCGGGCAACGAACACCCGTGCCACTTACGGGCGTTCACACCAGGTTTTCCCCGGACCACGAGAGTCCGCACATCCGGCCTTCTTCACACCCTCTCGGCCGCCCACACACACTTGCCACCAGGCCAAAGGCGCCTTTTTTGCAACCGCGACCATCACGCCGAAGGGTCCGGCGAATGACCCGCTCATGGTGGAAAGGTCCCGATCAGCCCCTAAAGCAACGCAGTTATTACCATCGGTAATCAGTCAATCGGCACCATCGAGCGCAATTCCGGCGTGACGCACATCACTTCAATTCAAGGTGTAGGAAATTGTGCTTCGCCTGTGAGGAAAAACAGGCGGCAACCTGACGGCGACGGGCGGCGACCAAGGGGTGGTCAGGTATGTCCGCAGGGGGTGTCCGCACGGGGGTGTCCGCAGTGGACATACGGGGCTGGGACGGCGAGTGGTGCGTCGATGAACCGCCGTCCACAGCCGATGTGTTGCTGTGTCACGGCTGTGCCACGGCGGTGTCCTGAAGGGAAGACTGGGGTGACCTGCGGGCTCTGGGACTCCTCATAGTCAGCACAGAGCGGGAAACCGGCGGAGAACGCCGCCGGCTCCCCAGTACCCCCGCCTCGGAAGGAACCTCCCGTGATGAACCGCCACCTGCGCAAGGCCGTCGTCGCCACCGCCGCGATCACCGCCGGGCTGCTGATGACGGCGTGCCAGAACGGCACCGACGACAGCTCGTCCGGTTCCTCCGACAAGAGCGGAACAGGCGCCCCGGTGGTCGCGGAGAAGGTGTCCGACTCCAAGAACTCGAAGGGTGTCAGCGGTTATTTCAAGAACGGCGAGGTCACCTATCTCGCCCCGGGCAAGTACATCGTGTCCGCACCGGGCAGGGACGACCAGCAGTTCTGGGTCGCCGACGACACCGAGGTCTACGGCGTCGGCACGATATGCGGCGACGCGGGGTCCAAGGTGGACGCGCCCTGCACGCTGGACCAGCTGGAGGCGGCCACCAAGAAGGGTGCCGTGAACGCCGACGTGGAGATGAAGAACGGCATCGCGAGCCTGGTGACCGAGCGGCGTGCCGCCCAGCAGGACTCCGGGTCCGGGTCGGGGTCCGGCTCGTCGTCCGGCTCCGACTCCGACTCCGACTCCGACTCGTCGTCCGACTCCGGCTCCGACTCCCGCGAGACCGCCGTCGAGGGCATCAACGAGGGCAAGGGTGTCAACGGAACCTGGTTCGGCAACGTCTCCTACCTGGCGCCGGGCAAGTACACGGTCTCCGACATGAAGGGCACCGAGCAGCAGTTCCTTGTCGCCGAGGACACCACGATCCTGGGATACGACGACATCTGCTCGGGTGAAGACGGCGAGATGCAGTGCACCGAGGCCGAACTGGAGACGGCCGCCAAGAAGGGCTTCAGCGCCGAGGTCGTGATCAGCAACGGCATCGCGACCACCATCCGCGACGACCACTGAACCGCACCGCCTCGGACGTAACCCCGCCGCCCGTCACCGACCCACCCCATGCGTACCGGGCTTACGCACGGCGTGGGCGGCCAGTTCCAGCAGTTCGTCGACCGACCACTGGTCGTAGACGTGCTCCCCGTACTTGGCAGCGAGGACGCGGCCGTCCTGCGCGATGAGGAAGTCGGCGGGAAGGCCGAGCCGGCCACCGTGCGGGTCGGCCGACGGCAGGTGCTCCTGCCCTCGTACGACCTTCCACGCGCCGCTCAGGACCGCTCGGACGATCGGTCCCCAGGCTCGCGGGCTGAGCAGGGCGCGAGGCGACCGTTCCACGCCGAACTCCGCGTACAGCCGCCTGGCCGGGTCGGCCACGACGGCGAACGGGAGATCAGTGGTGTGGCGCACCAGCTCCTCGGCGGGTGAGTGGAAGACCACGACCTCCCGTACACCGGCGGCCTCTATCTCCCGGTGCCGCCGTATCACCGACCGCAGGTGCAGGTTGCACACCGGGCAGCCGGCGAACCGCCGGAACTGGAGGTGGATCAGCCGGTCAGGGTCGGGAAGGGCGACCTGGTCGCCGGAGACGGCGGTGAGACCGCGCTCGTTCACGGTGGAACCGGGCTCCACCGGCCTGCGGGACATGCGCATGAGCGTTCCCTTCGGTAAGCGTACGGCATACGCCTACCAGCGTAGGCGTATGCCGTACGCTGTCAACCGTCATGCCACGGCCGCGTTCCCTCACCTCCGATCAGCCGGCCTCGGCCGCTCTCGCCGTCATCGACCGCGACGGGCTCGCCGGGCTGTCGATGCGTGCCGTCGCCCAGGAGCTCGGCATGAGCACCATGGGGCTCTACCGGTACGTGCACGACCGTGAGGAGCTCGAAAGGCTCGTCGTCGAACTCGTACTGGGCGCCGTGGACACCGAGCCGCCGGATCCCGACGCGTCATGGCGCGAGCGGATCGAGGCCATGGCGCGGCGCCTGCGGGACGCCGTGAGCGCCCATCCGGCGGTCGTCCCCCTCACCATCACTCACCGCCACCGCTCCCTCGGGGTGCTGCGCTGGTCGGAGGCCGTGCTCACAGTCCTCACCGAGGCAGGTGTCGAGGGCGAGCGGCGGGTCATCGCTCTGCGCGGCCTGATCAGTTACGTCATCGGAGCGATTCAGCTGGAGGACCTCGGGCCCCTGTCCGGTTCGGGGACGGCGGCCATCACCGAGCTGCCGTCAGGCGAGTTCCCGCTCATGTCCGAGACCGCCCGGCACGCCCGGAACGTCGGCGCCGACCAGGAGTTCCTGGGAGGGCTCGCCATGCTGCTCGACGGCCTCGGCGGCCTCGACAGCCTCGACGCATGAGGCGGTAGAGCCGACACAGCCCTGCAAATGACGCAGTCGTGCGCATTCCGGAGCGGCACATAACGATTTCATATACAGACCGTGTACTCGGTCTGTACACGGGATCTGTTCTCGGCCACCATGTCGACCGAAGCACCTGACGGCGAGCGGATCGCAACGAGGAGGCTGGGATGGCAGTGGTGGGATCAGGGGCGAGCGTCTCGGACATGGAGATGACGAGCCCGCCTGTACGCCCGGCCGGCAGGTGGCTGGTGACGACCATGGCCCTGGCGCAGCTGGGGCTGTTCCTCGCCCTGGCGGCCCCGTTGTTCGTCGGCCTGGCGATCAAGGCCCAGGATGTGGCGCCGGGGCACGAGGTGGCGGCGCTGGGGCTGGTGTCCACCGCGGGGGCGGTGGCGGCGTTCGTCGCGAATCCGGTCTTCGGACGGATCAGCGACCGCACGACCGGCCGGTTCGGACGCCGTCGGCCGTGGCTGGTGGCGGGCGCCGTCGGCCTGGCGGTGTGCCTCCTGGTCATCGCGACGACGCAGAGTCTGGCGGTGCTCGTGGCGGCGTGGTTCGTCGGACAGGTGTCGGCGAACGCGGCGCTGGCCGCGCACGTGGCGACGGTGGCGGACCAGGTGCCCACCTTTCAGCGCGGGAAGGTCGCCGGGCTGCTGGGCGTGGTGCAGAACTGCGCGATTCTGGGTGCCGCCTACGCCGGCAAGTACTTCAGCGGGCAACTGCTGATGCTGTTCCTGGTCCCCGGTCTGGTGGCGGTCGGACTGATGCTGCTCTACGCGGTGGTCCTGCCGGACCGTCCGCTGCTGCGGCGCCCGCCGGGCCGTGGCGGACTCAGAACGCTGCTGCAGACGTTCTGGGTGAACCCCCGCCGGTACCCGGACTTCGCCCTGGTCTGGGCGTCGCGGTTCCTCCTGGTCACGGCCGCGTATCTGTTCACCACCTTCCGGCTGCTCTACCTGCAGCACCAGTTCTCGCTGTCGGTCGGCCGGGCGACGGCGGTGATGGCCACCGGTGTCCTGGTCTACACGATCACCCTGGTCGTCGCCGCGCAGAGCACCGGACTGCTCTCCGACCGGCTTCAGCGCCGCAAGGTGTTCGTGTTCACGGCGACGCTGATCTTCGGACTCGGTCTGGCACTGCTGAGCCAGGCCGACACCGTCGGGATGTTCTACCTGGCCGAAATCGTGTGTGGACTGGGGTACGGCGTCTACATGGGCGTGGACCTGGCGCTGGTGATCGACGTACTGCCCGATCCCGACGACGCGGCGAAGGACCTCGGGGTGTTCAACATCGCCAACGCCGCTCCGCAGTCGATCGCGCCGGCCGTGGGCGCGGTGCTGGTCGGAGTGGGCGGCGGCCACAGCTACGGGCTGCTGCTGGGGACCGCGGCCGTGGTGTGTGTGGCGGGTGCGCTGGCCATCGTCCCGGTGAAGAAAGTCCGTTGAGCGCGGAAGCCCTTCGCACTGAAGCCGAAACCCTTCGTATCGAAGCGGAAGCCGTTCGTACCGAGGCGGAAGCCGTTCGAGCTGAAGCCGAAGCCGTTCGAGCTGAAAGGAAGTCATGACTTCAGATGAACTCGGTCACCTGGCGGAGCGGATCGAGAAGGCGATCGACGTGCTCGACCTCGAGCACAAGGTGCGCCTGCTGACCGGGGCGGCGATGTTCGCGCTGCACGCCGAGCCCGCGATCGACCTGGGTGAGGTGCGGCTGTCGGACGGCCCCACCGGCGTACGGGGGCCCGAGTTCACCGGCGGCCGCAGGTCCTGTCTGCTGCCCAACGCCACCGTGCTGGCCCAGCACTGGGACGCGGGCGTCGCCGAGCAGGTCGGGGAGCTGCTGGCGGAGGAGGCCGCCGCCCATGACACACACGTGGTACTCGGCCCGACGATCAATCTGCATCGCACTCCGCTGGGCGGGCGGCTCTTCGAGACCTTCAGTGAGGACCCGCTGCTGACCGGGGCGCTGGCGGGTGGCGTGGTCCGCGGGCTCCAGCGGCACGGTGTGGCCGCCACTCCGAAGCACTTCCTGGCCAACGAGGCCGAGACCGACCGGACCACCGTCGACTCGGTCATCGACGAGCGGACGCTGCGCGAGGTCTATCTGCTGCCGTTCGAGATGGTGGTGACCGACGCCCGCGCGTGGTCGGTCATGGCCGCCTACAACCGGGTCAACGGGACGGCCTCCACCGAGCACGCCGAACTGATCAAGGGCGTCCTCAAGGGCGAGTGGGGCTTCGACGGCGTGGTGATGTCCGACTGGTACGCGACCCGGTCCACCACGGCCAGCGCAAACGGGGGCCTGGACCTGGTGATGCCCGGACCCGGTGGCCCCTGGGATCACCGTCTGGTGGCCGCCGTACGCGCCGGAGAGGTCGAGGAGAGCGCCGTCGACGAGCACCTCCGGCGACTGCTGCGGCTCGCGGCCAGGGTCGGCCGGTTCCCCGCCCCCTCCGCCGGCCCGTCCCGCGTGCTGCCGGCACCCGACAGCCCTGTCCGCCGCGAGCAGTTGCGACGGCTCGCCGCGGGCGGCATGACGGTGCTGGCCAACCGTGACGCCGCGCTGCCGCTCGCAGCCGATGTCGCAAGCGTGGTCGTGATCGGCCGCCATGCCGTCGAGACCATCGCCCAGGGCGGCGGCTCGGCCAAACTGCGCCCGCCCCACGTGGTGTCCGTCGCCGAAGGACTGACCGCCGCGCTCGGCCCGGACAAGGTGTCCGTCGTCGACGGAGTGGAGGTCCGGCACCGCCCGGTGCCGGTCCCCGATCTGCTGCGCGACCCGGAGACCGGACGGCCCGGCATGCGGGTCACCGCCCGAGACGCCTACGGCGAGGTGGTGGACTCCCGGCACGTCGAAGTGACCGAACTCGTCACCGGTCGCGGCAGTTGGCTCGACAGCGCCGACACCATCGAGCTGACGGCCCGTATCGGCATGGACGCGCCGACGCGCATGCAGGTCGGCGTGACGGGCCTGGGCGAATGGACCGTGCGCGCCGGCGCCGAGCGGTACACCGTCGCCCGGGACGGTGCCGCCGCGTTCTCGGCGGGCGTCCTCAATCCGCCGTCCTGGACAACGAACCTCGACCTCGAACCCGGTGCGGTCCTCACGGCCTGCCGCCCCCGGCTGACCGAGCACAGCCGATGCGGCCTGATCGCCCGCCCCGCGTCGCCCCCGCCGGCCGCGGCGATCGGCGCGGCGGCCCGCGCCGCCGCACGCGCCGATCTGGCGGTCGTGGTCGTCGGGCTGACCGACGAACAGGAAACCGAAGGACTCGACAAGACGACCCTCGCGCTGCCCGGGGAGCAGGACGCCCTGGTCGTCGCGGTCGCCGCGGCGGCGAAGCGCACCGTGGTCGTGGTCAACGCGGCGACGCCGGTACTCATGCCCTGGCTCGACCGGGTCGACGCGGTGCTGTGGGCCGGGCTGCCCGGCCAGGAAGCCGGTGCCGCGGTCGCCGCCGCGCTGCTCGGCGAGATCGAGCCGGCCGGCCGGCTGGTCACCACCTTCCCCGCCCGGGACGGCGACGGACCGGTCTGGGGTACCACCCCCACCGACGGCGCGCTCGCCTACACCGAGGGCTCCGCCTTCGGCTACCGCGGATGGGCCGCGGATCAGGGTCCCCGGCCGCGGTTCTGGTTCGGCCACGGGCTGGGCTACGGCGCCTGGCGTTACGACCACGCCGACCTGGCCGTCCAGGACGGCGCCGTGCGGAGTGTGCGGGCACAGGTCACCAACATCGGCGCCCATGCCTCCCGGGAGGTTGTCCAGGCGTATCTGCGCCCCGCCGACCCGGCCGAGCCGGTCCGGCTCATCGGCTGGGCGGGAGCCGAGGTCCTCCCGGGGCGGACGGCCACCATCGAGGTCCCCTGCGACGCCCGCACCCAGCGGCGCTGGGACCCCGGTGCGCGCGCCTGGCGGTCCCTGGAGGGCGGCGAAGTGGTGCTCGCGCGAGGTCTCGGTGACATCCGGATTACCCTGGCCGTGTACGGACCCCGCTGACCGAATCCGGACCGCCTGGCATTGAGGAGCTCCTCGTATGTCCTTCCCACCCCGCTACCGCACCCCTCGTGCGAGGTCCAGGGTGGAGGTGGCCGGCGCCGAATCCCGTGCCAAGGCGGTCCGGGCCGCCGTCGAACTCTTCTCCACCGCCGGCTACCGCGGAACCAGCATCGCCCTGGTCGCCGAAAAAGCCGAACTGTCCCAGTCCGGGCTGCTGCACCACTTCCCCAGCAAGGCCGCGCTCCTCGCCGCGGTGCTGGAACACCGTGAGAACGAGGACGGCCGGTTCCTGTCCGGTTCCGACGAGCGCCCGCCGCTCGGCTGGGCCGCCTTCGACGCCCTCACCGGCCTCGTGGCGCGCAACTCCAACCGGCCCGAACTCGTCGGCCTGTTCGTACGGCTCTCCGCCGAGGCCACCGAGCCCGGCCACCCGGCCCATACCTGGCTGCGCGACCACTACACCAGCACCCGGAGCTGGCTCACCGACGCCATCCGGGACGGCCAGCACCGCGGCGAGATCCACCCCGACGCACCCGTCACCGCCCTCGTCCACCTGACCGTCGCCGTCCTCGACGGACTCCAGCAGCAATGGCTGCTCGACCCCGACGACTTCGACATGGTCGGCGAATTCACCACCTTCGTCTCCGGCCTGCACACGCAGTGGGACACCACCCCCACGACGAGCGTCGGCGCATAGCCGCCGGCCGAAGAGAACGAGAACCACGGCTCCCGCTTCGTGGCGGCCCCGGTGGGATCAGCGGGCGAGGGAGACGGCGAAGGGCCCCACCGATCGCGGTGGGGCCCTTCGACATTCTTCGGCTCGGTTTCCGTCTCACTTGGTCCCAGGGGGGACCTGGGGGGACGCGGGCTCGGGGGCGGGCACGGTGTCCTTCCGCCCTGCCGGGAGCATGACGTGATGCTGCGATCCACGTGCGCCGCCGGGCCCGCCCTGCGCGGGTACGGCTCCGGGGCCCGCCGCTCGTCCGGGTGCCGGCCCACTGCTGTCCGTCCGCCGTACCGGGCGTCGGCAGAGGCGGGGCAGGAAGGTGTAGAAGCGGTCGGGAAGGAACACGGCGTCCGCGACGATCATCGCGCCGGAGAAGAGAGGCAGCCCCATGAGCACTCCGATGCCGATGTGCATGCCCAGCAGCATGGCGAGAACGGGGTACTTGAGCCTGCCGAAGAGCACGAACGGGAAGGCCACCTGCAAGAGCACGGTCAGGTAGCCGGCGATCGCGACCACGAGCGTGTACTCGTCCACGAAGTGGGAGATGGCGGGCCAGGGTCGGAAGAGTTCGAGGTTCAGGACGTAGTGGAGCGCGCTACCGGCGCCCCAGGAAGCGCCCTGGACCTTGTACAGGCCGGCTGATCCGTAGAGAAAACAGACCTGTACCGCGATGACGAACATGCCGCAGTTGTGCACCACCGTGATCAAAGTGGTCCGGGCATCGCGGAGTTGCCGTGTGAAGAGGCTCGTCGTCCGCTCCGGCGCGTTGCCCGCGTGGCCCGCGTGGCCCGCGCGAACCGTCTTCAGCCGGTCTCTGCGCGCGTCCAGGGACCAGCGTCGGCCGCAGGCGGTGAGGGCGAGGTAGATGGCCATCAGCATGATCAGGTTGTCGCCCCCGTCCGTCATGAAGATCGCCCGGCCGTGGAACGAGGTCACCGCGACGGCGAAGAGGACGGACAGGACGCGGGTCCGCCAGCCCAGCATGAACAGTGCGGACGTGACGAGGGCCAGCACGTAGCAGAGCTCGAAGTAGGCGCGGCTGTCGGACAGGGCCAGGATGCTGAACCAGCCCGTCTGCTCGAAGAGCTGGTGTGCCAGGGCGGGCGTCCACGCAGAGCCGGGGCCCCAGATCTCGTCACGGTGCGGGAACTCGCGCAGCAGAAAGACCAGGTAGAGCAGTCCGTAGCCGATGCGCAGCACCGACGCCGCGTACAGGGACACCGGGCGGCCGGTCAGGCGGTCCCACACGGCGGTGATCCGGTCGGCGAGCCACCGGTCGACGCCGGCAAACGCGGTCCTCCGCGCCTCATTTTCCATGGCGGGTCACCTTCCACCAGGGCAGGAGCCGGTTCTCGACCGGAGTCGGCGGGCGATTGCCGACGGCGGGGCCGGGCCCGGCGATGGGTAGCGTGACGACGCGGAGCTGAACGAAGTCGAAGGTGCCGCCCTTGTGGGCGGCGACGCGGTCCGCGGCGATGTTGGTCAGGTACTTCTGCATCATCAGGGCGCGTTCCGTGCGCGCCTCGTCGTCTCCTCCGTGCGAGTCGACGTAGCCGGCCCAGGCGCGACGCAACATGTTCTGCGCGGTGTGGCTCGGGAACGGGTGATGTTCGACTGCGGAACCGTCCACGGCGGTCAGGTCGAACCAGGGACTCACCTGAGCCGATCCGTCGGATTCGGTGTGTGCAGTTCTCGCCAGAATCTGCCGGTTGACGGATTCCGGGTCCGGGGCGAAAAGCCGCCAATTCTGTTCGAAGAAGGGGAACACCCATGCATTGATCTGCGGGCTGTATCGCTTGGATACGGTGTTGGGCGGTGCGACATGGAAGAACACCAGCACCACGTGGACGAGACTCGCCGCCAGGCACAGGACCACGGCGGTGCACAGCCCTGCTTTGAGTACACGGGAACCTCTCGGCAAATTGGGCGGCGCGGCCGTGGCATCAGGATATTTCTGCTCCGCCGGACCGGATTCGGAATGCCGGATTTCCTTCACGCCTGCTGCGTCAATTCCGCTCGACACCGCCTACCTGTCTTTCTCATATCAGCTGCTCGCGTCTGGCGTTTCCTCGGGCTACCGCCGAAGGCGCGCGGCGGATTCGATGAGAATTCCGCCGCGCGCCGTCATCCGGTGAGCGGACCGGCCGCCGTGGGCTGCCTAGCCCTCGTGGCTCTTGGAGTCGTCGTCCTCGTAGCCCTTGGGCATGTCGTCGTAGCCGTAGTTCTCGTCGGGCTGCTTGCCATACTCGTGCTGGCCGTGGTCGTGCTGGCCGTGGTCGGGCTTGCCGTGGCCGTTCTGACCGTGGTCGGGCTTGCCGTCGTCGTGCTGGCCGTGGGCGGGCTTGACCGGCTGGAAGTAGGGGCCGAGGTCCAGCTTGCCGCCGCGGACCGGCTTGTCCGGCGCATGGCCGTTCCCGCCGGCGCTGTTCCCGGCGGTGTTGCCCTCGGTGTTACCGGTGTTCCCGGCCGTGCTGCCCGCGGTGTTACCGGACGTGTTGCCGGCGATGTTGCCCTGGGTGCCGCCGGTCCCGACGAGGATTCCGCCCAGGAGGCCACCCGTGACGAGACCGCCGCTGGTGGTCGTGCCGGTGGTGGTACCCGTCGTCGTACCGGTGGTGGTGCCGGTGGTGGTACCCGTCGTCGTGCCGGTGGTGGTTCCGGTGGTGGTACCCGTCGTCGTTCCGCCAGTGGCGGCTCCGCACGTCGGGCGGGTGATCGTGTTGTTGATCAACGACACGAGCCCGGATTCGGACACAGCACCGGCCAGCACCCGGCCCTCGACCCTCGCGCTGTCCTGCATGGTGATCGAGGTGTGGGCCATGAAGGTGCCCACGGCGAAGGAGCCGCTGCCGAAGTTGGCGGAACTTCCGATCTGCCAGTAGACATTGCAGGCCGTGGCGCCGCCGGTGAATTCCATTCGGCTGGCGGATGCCAGGTTCATCGAGGACGGGACCTGGAACACCCAGACGGCGTCGGGGCCGCCGTTCAGCGTGAGAGTGCCCGTGTTCAGGACCACGCCATCGACGAAGTCGTACAGGCCCGGAGCCAGCCCCGTCGGGCCGCCTGCGCCGTTGAGGTCCGAGCCGAGGGTGCCATCGACGGGGCCCCGGGCCTCGGCGAGGGTGTACGCGTTCTGCAGTGCGGCATGGGCCTGGTTGGCCTGCTGGTCGATCACGTGGACGGACCCGTTGACCACTTCGGCACACGGCGGAGAGGCGGGAATTGCCGGCGGTGGTGGGTCACAGAATCCGGTGACCGAGATCCCCGGCGACACCCCGGCGTCTCCGCTGATCAGGGAAGGACCGGTGTTGGTGACCGCTCCGCCGCCCAGCACCGCGAAGTCGGTGGCAGCACCAAGGGGAACGGGCGTCGTAATGGCAGCTGCCTGTGTCGGCACCATTACCACTGTGGCAGCGGCGATCACCGCCGTGATGACCGCCGCGACACAGGCGGGCATTGTGCGAGATTGGACCGCACCAGAGATTTTCTGCGTCATCGAGGGGACTACTCCTCTAGGGAAATACGGTGAGGGTTTTTTTGCTGTCCTTGTCGAGTTGCCGCGAGCCGACCTCTTCTCGCTGACAAGCGCCGTGGTTTTCAATGGCTGCTCGGCGATGCCGGGGAAAGAGGTTTGTTTCAGATTAACTGGCGAGGAACCACAGAGAACGTCAATGCGCGATGCATTTGGGTGACTTTTGACGGCCCCGGCCAGACCTGAATCGGAATATCACATAAGCTATGTGCGCGACGCCGCAATTGCCGAAGAAACGGGCGGCGGACCGTCCCGTTGTCCTGATGGTCGGCGAGCAGGCACAGGGGAACGACCGGCCTGATTCCCGGCCCGGACGCCGATCGGCGTCACCGGTCACCGCCGCCGGTCTCCCCCAGCCCGTCGCCGGTCATCGCGGATCCGCTCCTGCCGGTCCCGGCGGCGGACGAAGTCACGCGATTCCAGATCACCTTCCATGAAGCGCCCGACCACGAGGCCGACGGCGCCCAGCCCCAGCACCAGCAGGAAAGCCCAGAAGTCACCGAAATACGCGGCGAAACCCAGCGCCATTCCGGCCATCAAGCCCACCACGGCCCTGCTCATCACGCGCCCCTTCACTCAAGCAGGCTGCTCCGCCCCGGCTACTCGATCCGCTGCCGCTGCTCCCCCTCGTCCTCCTCGTCGGGCAGCTTCACGTCGCTGACCACGATGTTGACTTCCACGACTTCCCGGCCCGCCATCCCCTCCACCGCGGAGATCACGTTCTCCCGCACCGCACCGGCCACGTCCGTGATCGAGACGCCGTAGTCGACGACGATCTCCAGATCGATGGCCGCTTGCGACTCTCCGACCTCGACACTGACCCCGCGCGTGGCGGACTTGCCACTACCGGCACCAGGCATCCGCTCCCGCATGGATCCCATCGAGCGCGCGAATCCGCTGCCGAGGGCATGGACGCCGAGCACGTCCCGTGCCGCCATTCCGGCGATCTTCTCCACCACCACATCGGCGATGGTCGTCCGGCCGCGAGAACCGGGTGCACCGCCATGCTTTGCGCCAGTGTTCTCAGTCATCAGGACGTTCCTTCCTCAAGAAGCCCGCTTTGCACCCTTTATTAAGATTATATCCAGCTTTAGAGCTTTCGCCCGAAATGCAGCTTCAGAAGCCCTGTGCTGTCACGGTGTGAGACCTTCCCGGCCGGGAACCCGCATCCCAGGCAGAGGGCCTGCGCTGCCGCCGGCAGCGAAGCACACGTCTCTCAGTAACTCCCGAGGCGGCGCCGAGCCATCTGCCACCTTCGGAGAGAGTCACCGTCATGACCAGAATCACCACGGTCCGACCCCCGCCCTCGGAGAGGTCCGGCAGTGACTTCGCCCGGCTGTCGAGAAAGATCACCGATGCCGGCCTGCTGGGGCGCCGTCCCGGCTACTACGCACTGCGGATCACGGTGGTGGCCGGGCTCTACGGAGGCGGGTGGGCCGCCGTCGCGCTCATCGGCGACACCTGGTGGACCCTGGCGGTCGCCGTCTTCCTGGCCGTCGTCTTCGGCCAGGTGGCCCTGCTCGCCCATGACGCGGCCCACCGCCAGGTGTTCCGCCGACGCCGGGCCAGCGAAACGTCCGGACGGATCGCCTGTGCCGGTATCGGGATGGGATACGGGTGGTGGCAGGACAAGCACACCCGTCACCACGCCAACCCCAACCATGTGGACCTCGACCCCGACCTCGACCCCGACCTGCTGGTCTGGTCCCAGGATCAAGCCCGGGTCGCCAAGGGGCTCCCCCGGCTGCTCGGCCGCTGGCAGGCGTTCCTGTTCTTCCCGCTCCTCACACTGGAGGGCTTCAACCTGCACGTGTCGAGCGTGAGGGCGCTGGCCAATCGCTCACTCAAGCACCGAACGCTCGACGGCACCCTGCTGTTCGCGCACTTCGCGGTCTACCTGACTGTCCTGCTCTTGCTGCTCCCGCCCGGCATGGCGATCGCCTTCCTCGCCGTCCACCAGTGCCTGTTCGGCGTCTACCTCGGCTCCCTCTTCGCGCCCAACCACAAGGGCATGCCGATCCTGACGGGCGAAGACCGCCCGGACTTCCTCCGCCGCCAGGTGCTCACCTCACGCAACGTGCGCGGCGGCCGTCTCACCGACATCGCACTGGGCGGGCTGAACCATCAGATCGAGCACCACCTGTTCCCCAGCATGCCCAGCCCCAACCTGCGCAGGGCCCGGACCATCGTCCGGCGCTACTGCGAGGAACTGGGTCTGGACTACGTGGACACCGGGCTGATCACCTCCTACCGGCAGGCCCTCACCAGTCTCCATCAGGCCGGAGCACCGCTCAGGCACACCCGCGTCCCCGCCTAGGGACGTGCGGCTGGTGGCGCAGTCCGGCGACAGGACGTGTGCCACCCTGATGCCGGACCACCGGACCACCGGACCAGCCGGTCCGCGCTGAGCCGCGAACGCGGTGCCCGCGGTGGTGACGCCACGGGCACCGTGGGAGTACGGCATCCGCCACCGGGTGGGGGCGTTCCTGAAGACCGTCGCCGTCGCTTCCTGCGCCGGTCTTCCGCACGGTCGGCCCACCACCGGACAGCCCCCGTTCGCGTCAGTCCCGCACGAGGCCGAGCACCCGGTCGCGCAGGGCGTCGACGGCACTTCGGAGGGGTGCCTCGACGTTCAGCCGTAGCAGGGGCTCGGTGTTCGACGGGCGCAGGTTGAACCAGCGGCCGTCGCCCAGGTCCACGGTCAGGCCGTCCAGACGGTCGGTGGCGGCCCCTTCGCCGTGGTAGGCGGCCTCGACCCGGTCGAGGGTGCCGGGTACGTCCGCGACCACGGAGTTGATCTCACCGGAGGCCGCGTAGCGGGAGTAGCCGGCGGTGAGTTCGGACAGCGGGCCGTCCTGCTCGCCGAGGGCGGCGAGGACGTGGAGGGCGGTGAGCATGCCGGTGTCGGCGCGCCAGAAGTCCCGGAAGTAGTAGTGGCCGGAGTGCTCACCGCCGAAGACCGCGTCGTGCTCCGCCATCGCGGTCTTCATGAACGAGTGGCCGACCCGGGAGCGGACCGGCGTACCGCCGTGCTCACGGATGATATCGACGGCGGCCGCGGAGGTGATCACGTTGTGCACCACGGCCGAGCCCGGGTGACGGGCCAGCTCACGGGCGGCGACCAGGCCGACGACGGCCGAGGGGGACACCGGCTCGCCGCGCTCGTCGACGAAGAAGCACCGGTCGGCGTCCCCGTCGAAGGCGAGGCCGATGTCGGCGCCGACGGCGCGGACCCGGGCCTGGAGGTCGACGAGGTTCTTGGGGTCGAGGGGGTTGGCCTCGTGGTGGGGGAAAGTGCCGTCGAGTTCGAAGTACAGGGCGTCGACGTCGACGGGCAGGCCGTCGAGGACGGCCGGCACGGTGTGGCCGGCCATGCCGTTGCCGGCGTCCACGACCGCGGTCAGGCGGCGGTTGTTCTTGAGGGGGACGAGGGCGTTCAGGTGGGCGGCGTAGTCGCCGAGGAGGTTCTGGGAGGTGGTGGTGCCGGGGCGGGCCGCCGGTACCGGGATGTCGTCGGCCTCCAGCCAGGACCGTATCCGCCCGAGGCCGGAGTCCTCGCCGATGGGCGCCGCTCCGGCGCGGCACAGCTTGATGCCGTTGTCCTTGGCCGGGTTGTGGCTGGCGGTGATCATCGCACCGGGCAGGTCGAGGCTGCCGGAGGCGTAGTACAGGTAGTCGGTGGAGCCGAGCCCGGCGTCGACGACGTCCGCCCCGGCCATGTTGGCTCCCGCGGCGAACGCCGCGGCCAGCTCCGGGCTGCTGTCGCGCATGTCGCGGGCGACCACGATCCGGGGCGCGCCGGTGAGCCGGACGAAGAGGGCGCCGGCCTTGCGGGCGAGGCCGGCGTTCAGCTGTGCGGGGACCTCGCCGCGGATGTCGTAGGCCTTGACCAGGTGCGAGTAGTCGGTCACGGAACAGCCCTTCGTCGTGGTCAGGCGGGGACCGTCTGGACCCAGCCGAACGCCGTGATCTCCTTCGTCGCCGTCTTCAGGTCCTTGGCGTTGTCCACGCCGCGCCAGTACCCGTTGATCCGGTACGCCGACAGCCGGCCCTCCTGGGCGAGGCCGGGGAAGGTGGTGTCCTCGTGGTCGCCCAGGTCCGGCAGGAGCGCGGTGACCTCCGGCTCGAACAGGTACACCCCGGCGTTGATCCAGTGCGGCAGCACCGGCGCCTCCGTGAAACTCGTCACCCGGTCGGAGTGGGTCATCTCCACGATCCCGTACGGCGACTTGAGCGGCGTCACCGCCAGTGTGGCGAGCGCGTTCCGCTCTACGTGCGCCCGCGCCAGGTCGCGCAGCGAGAAACGGGTGAGGATGTCGCCGTTGAGGCCCGCCCACCGCTCCGAGGGGAACGGGAGGTGGGCGGCGGCGTACTTCAGGCCGCCGCCGCGGCCCAGCGGCTCGTCCTCGACGACGACCCTCACGTGCAGCGGAAGCCCGGTCGCGGCCACGTACTCGCGCAGCACGTCGGCCCGGTAGCCGCAGGAGATGACCACCTCCTCGATGCCCTCGGCCGCCAGCCAGTGCGCCTGGTGCTCGAAGATGGGCCGTCCGGCCACTTCCACCAGGGCCTTGGGGACGTGGTCGGTGTAGGGGCGCAGCCTGCTGGCCTGCCCTCCGGCGAGGATGACGGCCTGCCGGACGTGCGATCCGCCCCAGCCGGTGATGGCGAGAGCCTTGTCATGCGTGATGGTCATGTGTGGGGTCCCTTCGGGTGGGATGCTTCGGGTGGGATGCGGGGTTCAGACGCCCTGAAGCGGGTCGATGGGGGCGTCGGACACGGCGAACGCCGCGAAGTCGGCGTACTGCGAACGCGGCGTCGCCCAGCTCGGGTCGCTGCCGCCGAAGAAGGTCGAGAAGAGCACTCCGTCGATGCCGAGCTTGTCGGTGGTACGGAATTCCAGTCCGCCCCGGTTCATCACCTGCCGCCCGTCGACGTGGACGGTCACGTTTCCGTCGGAGCGGCCCGGCCGGTTGAGGCGTACGGCCTGTTCGACGCAGACCCAGCGGCCGAGCGGCCAGTCCCAGGAGCCACGGCCGAGCGAGGTGCCGTGGGCGACCGACGTCGGCAGATAGGCGTAGACCTCGGCGGCGCCGTGCGCGCGCCACATGTAGCGGGTGGACAGCCCGTCCTCGCCGTCGGGGATATGACGGCCGCTCGTCACCGTCCCGCCGTACAGGCCGGGCAGCTTGCCGCCCTTGACGAAGTCGAAGTCGTCCGGGAACCGCACGTAGTAACGGAGATGGAGGGCGTCGACGGAGCCGTTCGCCAGGGTGAGGTAGAGCTGCGCCCCTCCCTGGGGCCGGTCGTACTGTCGCGCCACGGTCGGGCTGGCGGAGCGCGCCGGGTAGCGCACCCGCAGCAGCCGGCCCAGCGCGGGGTGGCTGCCCGGCAGCAGCTCGGCGCGGGACAGGCCGAACGAGCCGCCGGAACGTGCCGTGAGCCGGGGGCCGAAGAACCGGGCCAGGGCTGCCGGGTCCGCGCTCAGCGGGGTGGCCGGGCCGGCGGAGTGGCTCGGGGAGGATGCGGAGGTGCCGCTCCCCGGGCCCGAGGAGCAGGCGGCGAGTCCCGTACTGCCGATCATGGTGGCCCCCGAAACCGTGATGAACTGCCGTCTGTGCACTGCCGCCGCTCCCGTCTGTGGTTCAGGTCCTCTCACGATCCGGTCCGTCAACTCGTGCTGACGACGCGGTAGTTCACCTCCTGTGTGGTGCCCGGAGCCGTGTGCAGGGTGAGGGTGCCGGCGGCGGAGGCCGTACCGCTCGCGAGGGTGGTGCCGCCCGTTGTCAGCGCGTACTTGGCGCCGGCGGTCAGCCCGGTGGCGGTGAAGGCGAGGTCGGTGCCGGCGGTGCCGGGCGCGACCAGGACCTCGTAGGCTCCGGCGCCGTTGGGGACGCGGCCCGTGGCGGTGCCGCTCGCGGGGACCACCCCGAGCGACTGCGGGGTGACGGTCCGCTGGGAGGTGCCGACGGTCGCCGCGGTCAGGGCCGCCGTGCTGCCGGCCCCCGGGGAGCCGAGAGTGGTGGTGACGGCCGGATAGCCGCTCACCTTGTAGACGGTGCCGGCGGTGCCGGTGAACGTCGCCGAGCTGACGGAGTCCACCGTCACCTTCGTGGACTGCCTGATGTCCTTGAGGACCATGCTGCCCGGTGTGGTCGAGTCGCCCTTCACCGAGTACGTCAGCGAGGTGGGAAGGGTGTTGCCGGAGAAGACCGTCCCCGTGCTCCACTGCGTGAGCACACCGGAGGAGAACGCGCCGCTGAAGGTGTTGCCGGAGAAGACCGTGCCGTCGGTCTGGTTCAGCTTGACCGCGTTGCTGTCGGTGGAGTCGAAGGTGTTGCCGGTGAAGAGAAGGCCACTCGGCCGTCCGGTGCTGTTGGTGTAGGCCGGGAGGTCCGAGCCCTGGTAGGTGAAGACGGCGTACTGGCTGCTGTCGCTCACCGTGTTGCCGGTCGTGGTGATGTCCCGTGAGCCGACGCTGTAGCGCAGCCCGTACTCCGCGCCGGTGACGGTGTTGTCGCGGATGGTGTCGCCGCTGCTGTCGAAGACCGCGATACCGGCGCCGTTGGGCTGGTCGTGGACGTAGTTGTCCTCGATGACGCTGTCGGTGACCCCGCGGTGGATCATGATGCCGTGGACCTGGTTGTCCGACGCGTCGTCGTCGCCGTCCGGGACGTACGGCGGGATGCCGTTGTGGTCGACCTCGTTGTACGCGATCTCCAGGTGGTCGCAGCGCTGCGAGCAGATGATCCCGTGGTCGCCGTTGTCGTGCGAGTGGTTGTGCGTGATCGTCAGGTAGTCGGAGTCGTCGTGCGGGTCGAGCCCGTACATGACGTTGTGGTCGTACTCGTTGCCCGTGAAGGTCATGCCGTACGCGTTGAACGTGTACGTGCCCATGAAGTTGTCGTGGAACCGGCTGTCGGTCTGCGAGCCGTAGACGTTCAGCGCCGCGCACACGTCGAGGTGGGTGGAGTCGCAGCCGCGGCCCTTGTAGGACACGCCGTAGCTCTCGGCGGCGTGGGAGCCGAGGTAGCCGATGTCGCTGTCCTTGATGTCCATCCGCGACTCACGCGGTGTGCCGTCCGCGTCCAGGTAGGAGAGCGCCCGGATGAAGGAGCGCGCCCGTGAACCGGCCGCGGCGTTCGCGGGCAGGTACGGGTCCGTGTCCGGGGCGCCGGTCGCGTCGTCCCACGAGGTGATGTGGACGGTGTCGATGTCGATGTCGCCGTACTGCGCGGTGATGGCGCTGACGTGGGTCGCGACGTTGTCGGACAGGCTGCGCAGCCGCAGGGTGTCGACGTCGCCGCCGACCGCCGTGCCGTGCAGTTCGAGGGTGGCGCCGTTCTGGACGACCAGGTCCGCGCTCAGTTCCCAGGTGTTGCTGCCGGGGTCCGTCTCCACCAGGGGCGCGGACGGGCAGAGGGTGTGGATGCCGGACAGGCTCGCCGTGCCCGAGGCCAGGTAGATGGTGTTGGTGCTGCTGGCGTAGCGGACCTGGCCGGAGCACGCGGCGGCCTGGGCCGGCGCTCCGAACAGCACGATGGGGCCGGTCAGCAGCCCGAGAACGCTGAGGGAGACGGCGAGGCGACGGCCACGGCTCCGGGTGGTCGCGGCTGGTCCGAGTGGCTGGTCGTTCATGCGAGGCTCCTGACATGGCCCCCGCCGTTCGGCACTGAACGGCGGGGGTGTTGCGGGTGTGGGATGCGGCGGTGCGGTGGTGCCATGGGCGCATGCGGTGTTCGCAGGTCAGGCCGTGTTCCGTACGTGGGCCGCCACCCGGGGGCGCGGTGTCCTGCGGTGGCGGACCTGGTGGATGGTCTGGAACAGCACGGCGAGGGTGAGCGCGACCAGCGCCGCGAACCCGAGCCAGGGGAACGGCGGCAGGGTCACCTCCGTGTTCCCGAGCCGCTTGATCGTGCCCTCCCCGGAGAGGGCGGTGGGGGCTCTCACCCGCGAGTCCGTGATGCTCATCCACGCACCCGCGTCCGCCTGGATTCCCTTGCGCTCGGCGAGAATGTCCAGGTCCTGGCCGCGTGCGCGCACATCGGCGGCCAGGTGCACGCCCCGGCGGGAATCGCTGACAGTCAGCTTCTCGAGCCGGGCGGAGGCGCCGAGGTCGACGGCCGTGACGGTGCCGGAGACCGACCCGCCGGTGACGACGAGGCCCGGCGACGCGGAGGCCAGGCCCTTGCGGGAGGTGCCGCTGATCCGGACGTCGGACAGGACGACGCCCTTGGTGGTGGCCGAGGCGGTGACTCCCGCCCGGCCGCCGCGGACCACCACGGAGTGCAACGCGATGTCGCGGGCGCGCCCGTAGACCTTGACGCCGGTGCCGGCGCCGGTGACGGTCGTCCCGTCCACCTGTACGGCGGGACCGCCGATCGCGACGCCCCGGTCGAAGCCGCTGATCGTGCCGCCGGTGACGGTGGCGCCGGCGATGTCCGCGGCGAGCGTCACCCCGGCGCCGTCCCCGTCCCCGCCTCCGGTGAGCCGGGCATCGCGTACGGCGACCCGTGCGCCCGGCCCGGAGACGCCGATCGCGGAGGGCGCACCGTCCACCACGGCTTTGTCGAGGGTGCAGGAGGCGCAGGAGACCAGGCGGACACCGCCGCCGGCGTCGTGGTGCGAGGCGGTTCCCGTGAGGGTCAGGCCGCGCTGGGCGGTGGCCTTGATACCGGTGCCGTGGCTGTCGCTGGTGGTGACGCCGGACAGACTGCGGCGGTCGGTGCCGCCGACGGTCACGCCGTTGCCGCCGCTGCCCTCGACGGTCAGCCCCCGTACGGTGGTGCCCCGGTCGCCCTTGAGTACGACGCCGTCCTGGACGGACGCCTTGACGGTGACCTTGTCGAGCGCCACCCCGGTCGATCCGGCCAGTCGCAGGCCGGTGCGGCCCCCCTGGAACGTCGAGTCGGTGGCGGAGCCGCTGGCGGCCCGGCCCCAGGTGACCCCGGACTCCCGGCTCGGGGCGCCGGCCCCCCGGCCGAAGCCGATCACTTTGCTTCCGGTGATCGTCAGGTGGCCGCCCGCCCCCATGGCGAGGTACGGGCGTCCGGCCAGGCCGGCGGGGGCCGGGTCGGTCCCGTCCGCGAGCGCGGACGCCAGGGTGACGTCGTCGATGTCGAGGGTGGCCCGGCTGCCTCTGATCCAGGTGCCGGACGCGGCGGTCTTCCCGGCGGTCATCAGCACGGTGGGTGTACGGCGGCCCAGTTGCAGGGTGGTGCCGGGAGCGAGCAGCACGGCCGTGTTGATCCGCACAGTCCTCGACGCACCCGACGCACCCGCCTTCCCCGGTGCGTAACCGACCCACTCGCGGCCGGCGTTGGCGGCCAGCCAGCTGAGCGGGAGCGGTCCGTACGACGGGTACAGCCGTTTCACCACCGAGCCGTGACTGACCAGTGCGACGGTGCCGGGCCTGACCACCATCAGCCGGTCCGGTCGTCCGCTGCGCTGCCAGGCGGCGACGTCCGGGTCGCCCTGGGCGGCACCGGCGGCGTGGGCGGCGGGCGCGACGGCGGCCAGCAGGGCGGCCGCGGCGAGGGCCGCGCGGGTCAGGTGAACGAGGTGCCTCATGCCGCTCATGCCGCGACCTCCGCCTCGGCGGGCTGCGCGGTCCTGACGACGACGCCGTTCTCCACCGACACCTGCCTCGTCAGCCAGCGCTGCTTGCGGATGGTGGCGAGCGCGCAGAGCTTGACGACGGCCATCATGAACGAGACCAGGACGAAGCCGGGCACCAGGAAGAACGACGAGGGCTTGCGCACCAGGTGCGGAAGGATCTTCATCGACCGGCTCACCCACCACCAGCCGGCCAGACAGGCGACGAAGAACCAGTCCTCCCGGATGATCGCCCAGGTCATGAAGAACGGCGAGAACAGCAGGGTGAAGCTGCTGACCCCCTTGTCCATCATGGTGAAGGCGAGGAAGGGGTGCCGCCAGACCCAGCGGCGCGACAGCGCCCTCAGGTCGGAGCGCCAGGTGTTGCGGGCCCAGCGCAGCCGCTGCTTGAGGAAGATCCGCAGTGTGCCGGGGAAGGTCGACCAGACGCGGGCCGAGCGCTGCATGTAGGTGAGGTGACCGCGCTCCAGGATCAGCGTGGTCAGCCGCTTGTCGTCGCCCGACATACAGGGGACGCCCATGAACGTCTCCGCCATGAAGTCGTCGGATATCTCAAGCAGCAGTTCGCGCCGGTAGACGGCGGTGCGCCCGGACAGGCACGAGACGGCGCGGCCCATGACGGTCTGCGCGGCGTTCTCGTCGAAGTACCGGTAGTCAAGGAACATGTCGTTGACCCGCTGGAGGAAGCCCTTGGGGTTGTAGACGTTCTGCCGGGTCCCGACCCCGCCGATCCTGGGGTCGGCGAAGGGCTTGCAGACCTCCCGGGCGACGTCGTCCGCCCAGATGGTGTCCGAGTCGACCAGCGCCACCAGGTCGGTGGAGCACACCTCCCACCCCTTGCGCAGGGCGTCGCGCTTGCCGGGCACGTCGGTGACGACGACGGTCACCGGATAGCGCGCCGCGATCTCCTGACAGGCCTGGTCGGTGACGTCGATGACCAGGACGACCTCGTCCACCCCGTTCGCCAGCCACGACTCGATCGCGTGGGCGAAGATCTCCGGATCTTCCTGGTACACCGGCACGACGATGCTCATCGGAAGGGAGTGGTCGTCCGTCACGGACCGGTAGAGAGCCGCGGGCGCGCGCCGCACGAGCCAGCAGGCCCAGCGGACCAGCCCGAGTATGCCCAGCGGCAGGTAGACGAGGTAGTACCGGAAGTCCAGCAAGGTGGTGTCGAAAAGTCCGCTCATGGGCCTGTTCTCGTTGGGTCCACAGGTGTCTGACAGCCTCCGCCGCCGCGCCGGCCATGCGGCACGGCAGCGGAGTGAAACGCCCGGGGCCGGAGTCCGGCCCGGGGAACCGCCCGGGAGCAGCCCGGGCAGAATCGTTTCGGCTAGCGCCGGTCGCAGGGCCTAGGCGGTCAGGGCCTCCGCCTCCATCTCGGCCACCTCGGCGAGCTTGTCGTTCACGGCGACGACCGCCTGGAGCAGCGGCATCTCGACGCCGATCGACGCGGCGAGGCCGAGGAATCCCTGGGTGTCCTTCGGCAGGCAGACACCGCCGTACGGGGCGCCGCCCCGGATGCCGTAGTGCGGGTTGTAGGAGGCCTCCGCCGAGCGGGCCACGGTCTGCGCGATCGGGTCGAGGTCGAGACCGAGGTGCTGGCCCACCAGCCACATCTCGTTCCAGAAGCTGATCTTCGTGGCGTTGTAGATGTTGTGGGCGCACTTGACGAACTCCGCCTCGGCGGGGTTCGAGAAGAAGCGTGTCTCGCCGCCGAAGGGCGCCAGCAACTCGGCCAGCCGCTCCCGGGTGCGTACGCTGCGCGAGGCGATGACGGTCATCCACGGGTGGCGGAAGTCCTCGACCGCGGTGGCCGCGCGGAGGAACTCCGGGTTGCTGGCGAGCGAGAAGCCCTCGCCGACGGTTCGGCCGGCGTGCTTCTCCAGCAGCGGCTGCACGAGGCCCTCGGCCGTGCCCGGCGGAACCGTGGAGCGGACCACGACGACATGCGTGCCCGTGGCGTCGGCCAGCGCCTCGCCCACGGAGGCGGTGCCCGCCTCGAAGGCCGACAGGTCGTAGCGGTGGCCGACGTTGGGCGTGGGCAGCGTGAGGAAGATGAACGCGTCCGACTCGGCGCTCAGATCGAGTTCGGCGCGCGCGTCCAGCCCCTGGGAGCGCAGGTAGAGCAGACGCTGCGGCGCCACATCGATGAAGGTCACGTGGTGTCCGGCGTTGAGGAACCCCTTGCCGGTGGCTGTTCCGACCACACCGGAACCCACGATGAAGATTCTGGCCATTTGAATCAGTCTCCTGTTCGGATTCGGATGCCGGCGAGCAGCCGAATACGGAAGCGGAATGAGGGAATCCGACGACAGGGAAAGGTAAACGCCAAACTGCGCGGAATGCGGCGGCCAGCACTGATGGCTGTACCTGAGCGCAGTTCGCTGTGGATTCACTGGAACGCGTGCGGCATCGACACGCCTCCCCTTGTGGCGTGCGGCCGACAACGCGACGGCGCGAGAAGACGCCGTCGACGAAAACCCCCCAAACCCCCTGTCAGTGCTGCGCCAAGTGACGACACCCCCCACTTGGTGCCTGTCGCTAAAAATCAGACAGTATGAAGTTATACACGGGATCCAGCCATCGATGGAGAGATGGCTGTTAATTGCTTATGTCGGAAGAGTAAAGCTCACCCCGCATGGAAGTGCTTATGGCATATGCCCGAATGGGGGCGTAATTACATGGCCTTTACACGCCTACACGCGAGCTTCACCCGGATGCCGGGCGGGTGGCGGGGACCGCTCCGTAGCCCAGTTGCTCGGGGAGGCTGCCGTCCTGGCCGTAGATCTGGACCTGGTAGTAGGAGGTGGCCCCGGGCGGTGCGGTGGTGTCCAGGTAGGACACGGCGGTGCCGGGGAGGGTCGAGGTCAGTTCGTCCCATGCCTGGGTGGTGGGGTTCCAGCGCTGGACCGCGGCCGAGGACAGCGGCGGGCACCAGTCGTACCGGCAGGACCACGTCCAGGTGAGCAGTACGCCGTCCGCGGAGCCGTTCGCGGCCAGGGTCATGGAGCCGCCGTAGCCGTCGCCCACCCACGGCAGCACCGCCGCCTCGGAACGCACGCCGGCGGCGTCCACGGCCACTACCCCGTAATAGGTGTTGGACAGGGGAGAGGGTGCGGCGGTGTCGGTCACGGTGGTGCCGGTCACCGGCTGCTCCTGGACACGGGTGCCGGGGTGGGCGGCGTCGTGCCAGTACCGGTAGACCAGGTAGCCGGTGGCGCCGGGGACCGGCTGCCAGGACAGGATCGCCTGGTCACCGTCCTGTCGCGCGGCCAGCCCCGCGGGTCGGTCGGGACGTGCGGTGGACTCGGGATACGGGCGCACCGCGCAGGTGTCCTCGGAGAAGTTCGAGCGGTTTCCCGCCGCGCTCACGGCGATGGTCCGGTAGCAGGAGGGCGCTCCGGCCGGTGCGCCGGTGTCGGTCCACTCCGGGGAGGTCGTCGCGGGGATGTCGTCGCCGGTCTTGATGTACACGGCCTCCGACTCGGTGCGGCGCCAGACCTCGTAGCTCGCCGCGGCGGGGTCGTTGACCGCCCAGGTCAGCCGGACGCCGTCAGCGGTACCCGCCGCGGTCGGCGTCTCGGGCTGCTGCGGGCTGCCGGGGGCCGGCCCGTCGGACGTGTCGGGGACGTCGATCCAGAGCGGGTCGCTGTAGTTGCCCTGGAAGCCGCGCACCGTCAGGCAGTAACGGCCTTTGCGGAACGGGTTGGTGTCCAGGTAGTAGGAGTCGGCCGTGTGGAAGGTGTCGACGCTCGCGCACGGGCTGCCGTAGGTCGTGCGGAACAGGTAGTAGAGGTAGACCTCGGACGGCGGGGAGTCGTCCCAGTCGAGCAGGATGCCGCCGGTGTCGCTGTCGCGGGTGGCGGTCAGCCCGGTGGGCGTGGGCGGCTTCGGCGCCGGCGGGGCCGTCCGCTTGAGCTGCACCACGGTGCCGGAGGAGCGGTTGCCCAGCTGGTCGACGGCGACGACCCGGTAGTACGGGGTGGCGTCGGCGGCGATCGGGCCGTCGGTGAGGGTGCAGCGGACCTGTTCCTCGGTGCCGGGCACGGCGGCGCACTGGGGTGTGCGGGGGCTTCCGGCGTCGGTGAACGGGCCGTCGGGGCTCGTGCCGCGGGTGACCTGGTAGCCGGCGAAGTCCTGCTCGTAGCCGGGCCAGCCGATGGTGGTCCAGGCCAGGGTGGCGGTGGTGCCGCCGTCGGGTGCGGTGGCCTCGGGCGCGGCGGGCGCACGGGGCGCGGTGGTGTCCGGCGGCAGCGGGCGGCTGACGGCGACCGGCTCGGTCCAGGCCGAGTACGCGCGCGGCGTGTCGGCGTCGGTCACCTTGCCGACGGTGCGCACCCGGTAGTGGCGGGTGCCGCCGGCGGACAGGGTGGTGTCGGTGAACTGCGACGAGGTGAGGGGGGTGTCGGCGTCGACGCGCAGGATCCAGGGACCGGAGGCCGATGAGGCGGACTGCACCTGGTAGCCGGCGGTCAGGCCGTGCACGGGGCTGCCGACCGGGTTGTCGGTCCAGTCCAGCGCGGCGTCGTCACCGCTGAGCGTGCCCTTGAGCCCGGTGGGCTGCTGCGGCGGGTACAGCCCGGTGTCGGGGCGGAGCGCGGAGGCGACGGTCCGGGCGTACTCACCGGGCTCGGTGGTGGCCGGGGCGGACTCGTTGCCGGCGGTGTCGACGGCCGTCACCCGGTAGTACGCGGTGATGCCGATCGGGGCGTTCTTGTCGGCGTAGGCGTTGTCCTGGACCACGCGGGCGTCGGCGCTCCTGATTCTGGTCCAGGGGCCGCCGGGGGCGGTGGCGCGGTACACGTGGTAGCCGGCGAAGGCGTCGGTGGTGCTGTAGTCGTCGTCCCAACTCGGGCCCCAGCTCAGGTGGTTCTCGCCGAGGTCGTCGCCGGCGTCGGGTACGCCGTTGCCGTTGAGGTCGATGTCGCCGTAGCCGTCGGCCCCCAGGATGTCCGGAGCCCGCGGCGGGGTCTTGTCGGCCGGGACGGCCGAGACGTTGGCCGAGGCACGGGACTGGTTGCCCGCGCGGTCCACGGCGGTGACGGCGAACCAGTACTTGGTGCCGTTGCGCAGCCCGGTCGAGGCGAATGAGGCACCGGTCAGCGGACGCGAGCCACTGACCCGGTGCGCGGTGTCGATCGCCACGGGCTTGCTGGTGGAGCGGTAGACCCGGTAACCGGCCAGATCCGCCTCGGCGTTGCGGGCCCAGCCGACGGTGGCCCGGCCGTCACCGGGCACCGCCTTCACGGAGGCGGGAGCCAGGGGGGCGACCTTGTCCGGAGTCCTCGGGGCGAGGCTGACGGTGACGTTGGCCGGGCCCGTGAGAGCCACGTAGTCGACCCGCACGGTGTGCGTTCCGGCGGGCACCGTCACCTTGACGCTCTTGCTCTGGGTGGAGGCGTAGTCGCGCCACAGGTTGACGTGGCGCTTGCCGTCGATCCAGACCCGGACGCCGTCCTGGGCCGCGGTCTTCAGCAGGAAGGGGCCGCCTCCGCCGAAGTTGCGGCGCATCGTCCAGCGGACACCGAAGCGGTCGTTGGGCAGGGATATCCCGGCGGGGTGTCCCCTGCCCCAGTTCTCTTTCACCGCGGTGTCGCACAGTGACTTGCGGGGCGTGCCGGTGAGGGTGGTGTTGGGGTAGTAGTCGGCCTTCCACACCCCGGCGGCGCAGCTCACGGCCGCGACCGGCGCTGCGTCCGGCCGGGCCGGGAGCCGCGACTGGGGCGGGCTCTGCACGGTACCGGCGATGAGCGCGGCTCCGGCGGCGGCGGTGAGCGGCAGCAGCAGCCGGTGCGGCGCCCGGACACGGAACGGCGGGGGAACGGGTCTGCCCATACGGGGCGTCATCCTTCCTCAGGCCCGGCGCACCACCTGTGGCATGACGGCTCGGATGGTCCCCCGGGTGGTCACATTTCCTGCCCGGCGATGATGGCATGCGAACAGATATTCGCGTGCGGAATTGTGCAGAACTCGCGCAGAAAAGGCATCCCCATACGGAAGCACTCATTCCCGCACGGTCCCCGCCGTCCGTGTTCGGTCCGCGTCAGCTCGTGAAGGGAACGGCGTCGGCTGCGGACGTGTGCCAGTTGGTGACGATCGGCTCGTCGACGACGAACGTGCCGACGTTCAGGGACTCCGGGTTCGGGTCGTCGTCGGAGACGGAGACGATGAGGAAGTCCAGTTCCTTGCCGCCGTTCCCCTTGGTGGACTTCGCGGCCACACCGGCGTAGGCGGTGACCCCGGCCCGCAGCGTGATCGCCTCACCCACGGACTGCTCCGCGGGCCCGGCTTCCGTTCCGTCCGATCCGAAGGCCACGACCGGCAGCGCGGCGGGCAGGATGCAGGTGATGCCGGACTTGGCCTTGGCCTTGATCAGGAAGTAGCCACCCGCCTGGGACTCGGAACTCACGCTCCAGGAGATGTCGTTGGTACCGCAGCTCTGCCCGTAGCCGCTCTTGTCCGCGCTGTTGTCCGTGCCGCTGTCCGCGCCGTTGTCCGCGGACGTGTCGTCGCCGTCCGTCTTCGAGGTGCCGGAGCCACTGCTTGCGCTGCTCTTGTCCCCGCCCTCGCCATCGCTGGACGCCGTCGGGCTCGCCTGGTCGGATGCCGCCGAGGAGCCCGACGAGGCGGTCACGCCGGGCGACGTGGCAGCCGGCGCCGACGACGCGTCACCGCCTTCGCACGCTGTCATCAGCAGACCCGCGCTGACCACGGAGGTGACAGCAAGGGCGGTGCGCAGACGACGGTTCATCACGGATTTCCTTTTTCAAGTGACGGTTGCGGAGCGCCAGGTGCTGGGCCACCGCGTGTTTACGATCACCATGATGATCATTCCTGGTTGCCAGGTTCATGCCGTCTCCGGCCCATGACCTGACTGTCACTCATCCGTGACACGGGCTGCGTGCGGTGACTGATGGAACCACCAGAGTCCTCACGTGGGAGGAAGACGCACGCATCGAGCTCCGCAACCTGGGCGGAGAGATCGTCATCGAGGCCAGCGCCGCCGGGCTGAAGACCCTGGCCGGCTCAGCAAGCCTGGTCTTGGAGAGGTGCGACGACGAATAGCTCGTGTACGGGAGCGGATGGAGGGGTCGCACCGTGCCTGGGTGTCGGACAGTGCGCGGGACAGCGGTGGTCTCACTCCGGCCGTTGGCCCAGGCGCACCAAGAGGCCGGGGCGGGCGGTGGACACTGTTCCTGTCGCTCGCCCGGCTGGGGCACGCGGTGACCCTGAGATGCGGCCCGGCAGGTGCTGCGCGACCTGTCCACGGCCGGTTCCCTGGTCCGCGAGGTCCTCGGGCTCAGCGCTTCCATCGCGCGCACCCGAAGGTCTCCGTGCGGGTGGTCGACCCGGAGCGGGGACCCGCCGTGGCACAGATGGTCGAGGCCGGCCCGGACAAGGTCAGGGCCTGGCTCGGCTGACCGCACAGGCACCCGTCCGCGGGTGCGCCCGGCGTTCCGCTGGTTAACCTTCGGGCATGACCACCGAGTTGGCTCTGCTGTCCCGAGTCGCCTGTCGCGGGCGGGAGATCACCGCGCCCCGGCTGCGCGGGCTGTTGGCGTTGCTCGCCGGGGAGCTGCGTACCGGTTGCAGCACCGGCCGGCTGGTGGAGGGGCTGTGGCCGGACGAACTGCCGGAGCGGCCGGGCAAGGCGGTACAGGTCCTGGTGTCGAGGCTCAGGACACAGCTGGGCGCCGAGCTGATCGTGAGCACCCCGACGGGGTACCGGCTGGCGCTGGACGAGGCGCAGGTCGACAGTTCCGCGCTGCTGCTGCACGAGGCGGCGAGTGCCGAGCGGGCGCGGGCCGGGGACCACGAGGGTGCCCTGGCGCAGGCCGAGGCCGGCCTGGCGCTCTGGGACGGGAGCGTGGGCGCCGGTGCGGGAGAGGACCTGCACGATCCGGTGGTGGCGCTGCGCGCCGACCGGGGCCGGGCGCACCGTGCGCTGGTCCGCTTCCGGGCGCTCGCGCTCGCCCGGGTGGGGCGGCGGGAGGAGGCGGCGGCGCCGCTGGCCGGGCTGGCCCGGGAGCTGCCGCGGGACGAGGAGGTGCTGGCCGAGCTGCTGCGGTGCGAGGCCGCGACCGCCGGACGGGCGGCGGCACTGACCCGGTACGACGCCTATCGCCGCCGGCTGCGGGACGAGCTGGGGACCGATCCGGGGCCCGGGCTCAGATCCGTGTACCAGGAGTTGGTGCGGGCGGACGTGCCGACGGCCCGGCACGGTGTGCCGCACGAGCCGAACCCGCTGCTGGGGCGGGACGCCGACATCGCCGCCGTGGGCAGGCTGCTGCGCGAGATGCGGGTGGTCACGGTCGTCGGTCCCGGCGGGCTTGGCAAGACCCGGCTCTCCCACGCGGTGAGCCGCGCGGCCGAGCAGCCCGTGGTCCATTTCGTCACCCTGGCCGGTGTCCTCGCCGATGACGACGTCGTCGGCGAAGTGGCCTCGGCCGTCGGCGCCGGGGAGGGCCGGTTCGGCGGGGACGCGGTGGGCGGCATCGTCGCCGCGCTGGGCGCCGGGCCCGCGCTGCTGGTGCTGGACAACTGCGAGCAGGTGATCCCCGGATCGGCGGATCTCGTACAGGCGCTGGTGTCGCGGTCGAAGGAGCTGCGGATCCTGACCACCAGCCGGGCTCCGCTGGGGCTGTCCTCGGAGTCCGTGTACGCCCTGCCGGAGCTTTCGCTGGAGACGTCGGTCGAGCTCTTCGGGCAGCGGGCGCGGGCCGCCAGACCCGGCGTGGAACTGCCCGCCGGCCAGGTGGCCGAGATCTGCCGCCACCTGGACGGGCTGCCGCTGGCCGTCGAACTCGCCGCGGCCCGGGTCCGGGTGCTCTCCGTGGCCGACATCTCGCGCCGGCTCCGCGACCGCTTCGCCCTGCTGCGCGGCGGCGCCCGCGACGCGCCCGAGCGGCATCGCACGCTGCAGGCCGTGGTCGAGTGGAGCTGGAATCTGCTGGAGCCCGACGGGCGGGCGGCGCTGCGCGCGTTGTCGGTGTTCCCCGGGGGCTTCACCGAGGACGGGGCCCAGTGCGTGCTCGGCGCGAGCGCGGACGCGCTGACGCTGCTGGAGCAGCTGGCGGACCAGTCCCTGGTCAAGGTCGGAGACACCCCGTCCGGGCTGCGCTTCCACATGCTGGAGACGCTGCGGGAGTTCAGTGCGGCCCGGCGCGCCGAGGCCGGTGAGGAGGAGGCGGTGACCGGCCGGTTCCTTCTCTGGGCCCGGGACTTCGGGCGTGCGCACCACGACGTGCTGTTCGGCGGCGGCACGCAGCGCCCGTGGCTGCGCATCCTGGCCGAGCAGGACAACCTCGTCCTGGCCCTGCGGTACGCGCTGGCCCGCGCCGACGGGCCCACCACCGCGGCTCTCACCGCCGCGCTGGGCTCGTTGTGGGCCACCGGCTCCAACTACGCCCGGCTCGCCGCCCTCGCCGAGGAGACCGCCGGACCGCTGTCCCATTTCCGTCCCGGCCCCGAGAACGCTGCGGACGCCGAAGACATCGAGACGGCCCGCAGCGCGGCGACGGTGTGCACGGCCAGCCTTTTCATGGGCCGCGGCCCCTACGCCGTACGCCATCTCGTCACGCTGCGCCGGCTGCCGCCGGCGTCGCCGGACACGCTGTCGCGGGCGCTGGCCATCGTGCTGTGCGCCTTCCCGGAGATGCACCCGCCGCGGTACACGCGGCTGCAGGAACTCTGCGACGCCGACGCGCCCATGCTGGCGGGCATGGCGGCGGGTGTCGCCAGCTATGTGTGGGAGGCCGAGCAGGACACGGAGCGCGCGCTGGTGTGCGCCCGCCGGATGCTCGACGTGCTGGGGCCGCTCGAGAATCCGGCGATGCGGCTGATCGCTCATGGGCGGATCAGCGAGCTGTGCCTGAAGTCCGGGCACGGCGCGGAGGCGTACGACCATCTGCGCGCCGCGCTGAGCGCGCTCGACGAGGTCGGCGACTGGTCGGACTTGATCGGCGTCCGCTGGGGGCTCGTGCTCGCCTGTCTGCAGCGCGGGGAGGTCGACGAGGCGGAGTACTGGCTGGGACTCGCGGCCGGGGAGCAGCAGCCGGAGTCCCCCGAGACCTTCGGCACCGATCTGTCGGCCCGCGCGGAGATCGCGCTGGCCCGCGGGCTGACCGAGGTCGGGCTCGGGCTGTGGCGCCAGGCGGTGGAGCAGAGCCGGGAGGGCATCCTGCTGCACGCCGACGATCCGTTCGTGGATCCGTGGGCGCTGGAGATCCAGTCGGCCGCGCTCGCGGCGCACGCGCAGTACGGCCGGCTCGAGCCGGTGGCCGGGCTGGCCGGGCAACTGCGGGAACGGCTGCTCGGGATGCTGTCCGGCTCCTCGGGCGACGGCTCTCCGGCGGAACTGCCGGTGTACGGCACGGTGTTGCTGGCGCTCGGCTTCGCCGGGCTGGCCGCGGGCGACCCGGCGGGCGTACGGCTGGTGGCGCTGGCGGAGCGGATGCCGGCGGTACGGGAGTTCCCCACCCTGTCCTCGGCCCGGTCCCGGCAGGCCGCCGAGAACGCCGACAGGGCGGCCTACGACGACGCGAGGTCGACGTACGCCACCCTGGAGCGGGAGGAGCTTCGGGCCGCGGCCCTGCACGAACTCAACTCCTCGGTTCGCGGTTGAACTTCGCCTTGGCCCACAGGTAGCCCAGCAGCGACAGTCCCAGGCACCAGGCGACGGCCAGCACCGCGTTCTTCGTGCCGATCTCGGTGCCCAGGAGCAGCCCGCGCAGGGTCTCGATGACGGACGAGAACGGCTGGTACTCGGCGAACCAGCGGAACCAGCCCGGCATGGCGTCCACCGGCACGAACGCGCTGGACAGGAACGGCAGCATCACCAGCGGCGTCCCGATGTTGCTGGCGCCCTCGGGGTTGGGGCTGATCAGGCCGATGCCGACCGCGAGCCAGGCCAGTGCGAGGCTGACCAGAGCCATCAGCCCGGCCGCCGCGATCCACTCCACCGGTGACGCGTCGGGCCGGAAGCCGATGGCCAGTCCGATGCCCAGGACCAGCACCAGGGACATCATCGTCTGGATCACGCTGCCGATCACGTGGCCGATCAGCACGGAGGCGCGGGAGATCGCCATGGTGCGGAACCGGGCCATGATGCCCTCGGTCATGTCGGTGCACACGGCCACCGCGGTGCCGAGCGAGGTCATGGCCACGGTCAGCAGAAGAATGCCGGGGACGAGATAGGCGACGTAGTCGGCGCGGTCCGCGTGACCGCCATTGATGCCGGCGCTCATCACGTTGCCGAAGACGTACACGAACAGCAGCAGCAGGATGACCGGGGTGAGCAGGAGGTTCAGGGTGAGGGAGGGGTAGCGGCGCGCGTGCAGGAGGTTGCGCCGGAGCATGGTCATGTTGTCGCGGAACGCGTAGGACGCGGTGCTCATCGGACGGTCTCCTTGTCGGCGGGCTGAGAAGATGCGGGGCTTGCGGTCAGGGCGAAGAACACGTCGTCCAGGTCCGGGGTGTGCACGGACAGCTCGTCGGCCTCGACACCGGCGGCGTCCAGCCAGTCGAGGACGGCACGCAGCTCGCGCTGGCTTCCGTCGCTGGGGATCTGCAGGGTGAGCGCCTCGTCGTCGCGGGTGGTCTCGCGCAGTGCGGTCGCCGCCCGCTCGTACGCCACCGGGTCGGAGAAGCGCAGCCGTACGTGGCCGCCGGGGACGAGCCGCTTGAGTTCGTCGGCGCTGCCCTCGGCGACGAGCCTGCCGCCGTTGAGCACCGCGATACGGTCGGCGAGCTGGTCGGCCTCCTCCAGGTACTGGGTGGTCAGGAAGACCGTCGTACCGCCGGAGACCAGCTCGCGGATGATCTGCCACATGGTGTGCCGGGATCGCGGGTCGAGGCCGGTGGTCGGCTCGTCGAGGAAGATGATCCGCGGGCTGCCGACCAGGGTCATGGCGATGTCGAGGCGGCGCTTCATACCGCCGGAGTAGGTGGAGGCGGGCTTCTTGGCGGCCTCGACCAGGTCGAAGCGCTCCAGCAGTCCGGCGGTGACCCGCCGGCCCTCGCCCTTGGACAGGTGGTGCAGGTCGGCCATCAGGAGCATGTTCTCCTCGCCGGTGATCAGACCGTCCACGGCGGAGAACTGACCGGTGACCCCGATGGCGGCCCGGACGGCCTGGGCCTCGGCGGTGAGGTCGTGTCCGGCGATCCGCGCCTGTCCGCCGTCGGCGGAGATCAGCGTCGACAGGATGTTGACCACCGTGGTCTTGCCCGCGCCGTTCGGCCCGAGGAGGGAGAAGATCGTGCCGGCGGGCACCTGGATGTCTATGCCGTCGAGGACGGTCTTGTCCCCGTAGGACTTCCGCAGCCCGGTGGCCGCGATCGCGGGTTCGTGTTCGTGGTTCGTCGTCGTCATGCCGCAGAGCTTGCGGGCCGGGCGGTTCAGAACGGCCTCAACCCGGTTTCAGCCCGCCTGCGAGAGCTTCAGGGCGTTGAAACCCGCAGTTCAGACCAAGGCTTGCACCGATTCCAGCAGTGTGCCGGCGGCCATTGCCCAGGTTCGCCTCACCGCCATCTCATCACGCAGAGTCCTGGCCGCTGCGAATGTCGGCCTCGGATTGTTCAAAACCGCGATGATTGCGTCACCCCAACGAAGAGCGTCCCGTTTTTCACCGGTTACGGGGATGATCCGGTTCGACAACTCGACGGACAGGTCGGCGCGAAGCTCATCGAGCATTGCGCCCAGGCCGCTTCGCTTGCTGATCAGTGTCGGCACACCCATGGTGATGGCCTCCAGGCCAACGAGGCCAAATCCCTCCGTGCGGGAAGGCATGACAACCACATTCGCATGGTGCAGGTCCTGGCTGAGCGTCGTCCTGTCGGAAGAATAGGGACGGGGAGTGACGCGCAGCGCGGGTGTACCGGCCCAGCCCCGGACCGCGTCCACCAATTCATTCGCTTTCCCGGACTCGACACCTCTCAGGACCAGTTCGACCTCTGGGTCGTTCGGCCCTCGCTGCCCCAGTGCGTATCCCAGCGCACGGGCGGCGATGTCCAGGCCTTTCACCCTCGCTTCGCGCAGGTTCAGGCGCCCGACCAGGAGAACACGCACGGTGTCGCTCGGCGGTGGGGGTTCTGGCACCTCCTCGAGCGCGTCGAAACCCGGATCGAACCGCAATGGTTCCGGGCACCGTGAACCACGCAATCGGTCGCGCAGGTAGTGGTGAAGAACCGGGCCCACGCCAATCGCCAGGTCGGCTCTTCTGGCGATCGCAAGCTCACGCTGAATGCGTTGCTCGGCCACTGCCATGGGATCACTGTCCGGGCCGTCATTCTTCTCGAACTCAACTCGGTCGGAGATCACATGGAAGAAATGCAGTAATTTCGCGTTCCGGAAGTGGTCGTCGACCAGCCACATGGCGGCCTCGCCGGTCTTGCGGCCATGGCCGATCACGACGTCCGGGACGACGCCCGAGGGCAACTCGGGGGGACGGGACAGGGCGGCTTCTGGGAGACCGAGCGAGGGTGGCGGATGGACCAGGCGGACACCCACCGCCTCGGCGTCGCGACGCTCCTGCTCGGATGCCTGCGGTGTCGAGCAGAGGACCGTGGCTCCTTGCGCCGCGAGGGCCTTGCAGAGCTCGCGGTTCAGCGTGCTCAACCCACCATGCGCGGACGACCATTCGGTGTTGACCGCGAGTACGTTCAGCGGTCGCCCGGCCCTGGCTGTCACCCGTGGTCTCCTCTCGCTCCACGCACCGGACTCCCTGCGTTCCTTCCCGTTCTGTGCGGTTCGTTCGGCCCGCAGACGTTCTGCTTCCTCGGTCGCGCCCACCTCCTCGTAGAGAGCGATCGCCGCTGCGCGGTGGGCGTCGGAGTCGACGGCTCGGCCCTGCATGCCGGCCGCCCGGCTGAGGCCCTCGACCGCCGCCGCCTCCTCCCGAAGCGCTCCAGCCGACCGGGCATGCAGTATTGCCTGGTGGAAATGCTCGACAGCCATTTCAGTCTTGCCCAGGAGCAGCTCGGTCCGGCCGAGATGGGAGAGAAGCTGGGCGGTGTCCCCGTCGAGAAAACGGAGCCCTACGAAGTCACTGAGCGCCTGATGGAAGTGCCTTTCTGCTTCGGCAAGCATGCCGAGCCGCAGTTCGCAGCGCGCGATGCAGTCCAGAGCGATAGCGGCGTTGGGGTATTGTTCTCTGCTGCGGTAGAACTCCCATGCCGTCACCCCCAGGTCGAGCGCCTGTTGAAAGTCGCCACTGTCGTAGGCCAGCCAGGAATGGTTCGCCACGACGTTCATCTCCCCGTAGGGATCACCGGCTTTTGCAAACTCGCCCCGCGCGCGGGAGTAGAGGCGCATCGCCTCGTCCTTCCGGTCGATCTGGGTACAGGCCAGACCCAGGTTGTTCAGGACGATTGCCATGACCTTGTGGTCACCGGACTTGGTCGCGGAGACAAGTGCTCGCTCGTAGCAGGCAACCATGAGTTCCCACTGCTTGGTGGTGTAGAAGTATCCCCGGAGGTAATAGGCGAACTGCCAGCAAGCGGTGTCCTCACCGTGCTGCGCCATTTCCTGGACTATGGGTAAGAAGTTGTCGACCTCGTGGTCCATCCATTGCTTGGCCGAGCCGGCGTCCCGGAACTCCGGAACAATCACCGCAGATGACGGTGCGTCCAGCGGCATTCGATACCGGTGCTCGTCAATCCGAGTGTCCGCCGCAGCAGCAGCGTGCAGGCAGTAGTCGAAGAGCCTGCGCCGGGCCGCTGTGGCCTCCGGTTCAGACAGAATCCCGGCCTCGGGCCGATGCAAGTGATCACGCAGCAGGTCGTGCAGCCGGTAGGCGTTGTGCGAGTGCCGCTCCAACATCCCAGACCTGATCAGCTCGTCGAGCCGGCCTTCGGCATCCGCAGGCGCGACCCCGGCCAAGGCGCCCGCCGCGTGCGCGTCCACCCGAGCACCCGGGTGGAGAGCGATGAGGGCGAGCATTGCCTGCTGAGCGTCGGAGAGAGTCGCGCAGGACGCGGCGAACACCGTGGTCATGCTCCGCATGCCGTCGTCCAGTTCTCGCGGCCGCACAGCCTGGTCGGCCAGGCGAGCTGCGACGTCCTCCAGCCGCCGCACGGGGTTGTCGCGGAACCGGGACGCCACAATGCACAAGGCCAGCGGTAGTTCGCAGCACAACTTGGCGATCTCGGCGACCACGGCCGGGTCACCACGTTCGTCGGATCCCGGAGGTAGTTGGGCGACCCAGTGAAAGAGCTCCGCGGCGCTTCTCGGGTCCAATGCCTTGATCTGCCGATGAAACACCGCGTCCAGGGCACTGAGCGGCTGCCTGCTCGTGATGACCACCGCAGAGCGGCCGTTCGGAGGCAGCAGGCGGGCGACCTGATGGGCATCGCTCACGCTGTCAAGGATCAGCAGCACGCGGCGATGGGTCAGCTTCTGGCGCAACAGCGCCCCACGGTCCTCGACGGCCCGCGGCACCAACTCACCGGGGACCCCCAGGCGGCGCAGGACGCGGTCGAGGGCTTCGTCTTCCCCGGTAGGGCGGTTGTCCAGGCTGTACCCCTGCATGTCGAAATACAGGCAGCCGTCGGGATAGTTTTCGCGCAGCGACTCTGCGACCCACAGGGCGATCGCCGTCTTGCCGACACCCGGCATGCCGTGCAGAACGCATATACGGGCCGCCCTCCGGTCGTCGACAACCAGCAGGTACCGCTCAAGTGCCTCGACGTCGTCCTGCCGGCCGATCAGCCTGCGGGGGCCCGCCGGCAGGTCGAACGTGCGCTCAGCCTGCGCTCGCCGATGCCCCATGGCCAGTACGGCGGCAGCGCGGGCCAGCTCGTCCCCGGTGCCGAACTCCCGATCGCAGGCAGCCGCGAAGGTCGTCGTCGGTGGTGAGAGCCCTTGCTCCACCCGACTGATCTGCGCCTTGCTGTAGTGGATAAGAGCACCGAGTTCCCGCAAGGACAGGCCGGCCGCCAATCGCAAGGCGCGCACCCTGGTGCCGAAGTCCGTCCGGTCTTCCACCGCTCCCCGTTCCCCCTTCTCTCTTCTTTCAGCCGCCCGTTCCATCGCCCCGTCCTGATTGTGGCTCAGGAACCCCGGGTGAGAAGTCGGCCTCATCCGGCTGTGCGTTACGAATCGAGAGGGAAACGAATGTAACGGCTGGGTCCGAGACACGGCCTCGTCCGGTGAGAGAACCTCGGGCGAGAACATTGCCTGAGGACGGTGCGGTTCTGCCGTCGGCCGGAGAGGAACCCAACGGTTTGCTGCAACCGATCTATGACGTCTTCCTGTCCGTCTCGGGTGCGGACCGGGAACCGGGCCGGGAACTCGCGGCCGAGCTGCGGGCGCTCGGCCTTCGGGTCTTCGTCGACGAAGACCGGATCGAGCCGTTCACCAGCATCACCGCAAGCATCCAGGACGCCCTCCGCACGGCGAAGACGCTCGTTGCCTACTACTCTGCCGACTATGCGGCCCGGCCGGCGTGCCAGCGGGAACTCATGACGGCCTTCCTTGCCGGGCAGTGGGAAGGGGACCCCTGCGGGCGCATCATGGTGATCAATCCCGAACCGGGCACGGACCACCTGCGGCCGGTCCAACTGGCCGATGCCAAGTTCGCGCTGCCGGCCACCGGCGTCGCTGAGATAGCACGGCTGGTGGCGAAAACCGCCACGGGGATTGAGGGATCGATCGGTGAGGTCCCACCGGCCACGAGACCACGCTGGTCCGCCCGACGATCCGGCTGCATGCGGAACTTCACCGGCCGATACCGCGAGCTCTGGGATCTGCACACCGCGCTGCACGCGGCCGATTTCCCGCTGATCCAGGAGACGGCCCGCGGACCGTTCGTATCGGTGCGCGGGTTGCCCGGGGCGGGCAAGACCGCGTTGGTCACCGCCTATGCCTGGCGGTTCGCTGCCGCCTTCCCCGGCGGGATTCACTGGGTGAGCCTCGCAGGCGCGAATGCCGACCCCGACGCCCTGCGCGAGCGGTACACGCGTGAACTCCGCCGCGTCGCAGGAGAAATCGACATCGACCTCAGGACGGTTCCCGACGATCACGTGGCCGATGCGGTGGCCCGCAGGCTGCGGTGTGCAGGTGCCGCCAGCCTTTGGGTGATCGACGACATGCCGGATGGTCTGGGCCCTGCCGTCCTGGATCTCCTGCCGCTCCCCGCGGAAAGCGGGGCGCGGACCGTCCTCATCAGCGAAGAGGACGCTTTCGGCGATCTGTTTCCCGTGGTGCGAGTGGGCCCGTTGCCCGTGCTCGACGCGGTCGGACTCCTCGACGGCTACCGCCTGCCGGACGGTGATACCGACAGCCAGGCGCGGAACAGTGTCGTACTCGGCTTGGGCGGCAACGCCGGTGCTCTGGTCGCCGTGGGCGAGCACCTGCGGGACCGTCATGGACTGTCGTCCTACTCTTCCATAGCTGCGGAGGTCGACACTGTCGGGGACCTCGCCAACGCAGTCTTCGGCGGTGTCCGCCGCCTCCTCGAGAGGATGGGTCCGGCGGAGCTGGCCCTCCTCCGGCTGGCCGACAGGTCGGGGGGCAACGTGTTCCCGGCCAGGCTCCTCGCAGCGCTGTTGCCGAGTCTCACCACGACCGAGGTCGGCACGGCCCTGAAACGACTGTCCTCCCGGTCGGCGGCTTCCCGAGTGGGCGCCACGTGGTGGCTGGACCCCCTGGTGGTGCGCGCCGCACGGGTGGGAAGCAGTGCCCGGCCCGGATCACCGCGGCGGCGCGACGCCGAGTCCCATCGCCTCTCGTAGATCGCACCAGTCTCCGGTGGACCGGAACCGGGCGTGCAGGGCTTTGGTCAGGGTTGACCGAAAGGTCGGCAGGAGATCGTGGCTCGGGCCCGCGGTGCGGACGGCTGCCCGTGCGGCGGTGAGCGCTTCGTCCAGATCGGCTGTTCCGGTTCGGCTGCCCAGCCGCTGGTGGCGGTGGCAGAGGTAGAGGCTGAGATTGTTCTGGAACATCGGAAGGTACTTGTGACCGTCGGCAACGGCGGCGCAGGCCGCACGGGCCGTGCTCACGGCCTCGTCCAGGTCGGCCTGGTGGCCCTGTGACCGGAAGCGCTTCTCCAGCGCGCCGCTCAGCCGGTGGAGGTAGAGGCCGTGCTCGGGGGTGGCGGGAGGAGCGGACTTCACCGCGTCGCGCCAGGCGCGTATGACCGGTTCCAGGTCGGCCGGTTCGCCGGACAGTCTCTCCCTGGTCTCCAGGGCCAGGGAGAGGTCATGGAGGCGCTCGGCGCGCTCCGCGGGCGCCGCGGAAGGGTCGTCGTCGAGGGAGTGGCGGAACAGCTCGATGGCGTGCAGCAGTTCCGGCGCGTCGGCTGACGTCGGCTTGCACCTCCTCATGATGTCCCGGGCGCTCATCGCCTTGAACCTGCCGAAGGTCATGCCCGGGGTGCGGAGTTCCTCACGCAGGCCGACCGGCAGCAGGTCGGGGTCCGCCTGCGCGAAGATCTTGAGCAGGCGCCGCACCTCGGGGTCCCAGCGTGCGAAGGGCAGGAGCAGTCCGACGGCCTGCACCAGTGACGTCCGGCCCTCGGCTGCCGGCAGGGCCGCGTACCGCAGGTGGAGGAAGCCGGCCACGATGACGGCGACCAGCTGTTCCTCAGGTCCGCCACGTGCCGCTGTGAGAACCAGGGCGGCCTCGTCGTCGGCCTCGGGCGCGAGACAAGGCGCTGGATCGAACACACTGTCGATCCGCTTGCTCAGGCTCTCCAGGGCCCGACGGGCGAGAGCGTCGTGCGGGAAGGGGATCATGGCTCGCTCATGTCCTCAGACGGGCCGGGGGCCGGCCAGGTGGAGATGGCGCTGGATGTCCCGCGCGCGGGCCAGCAGGGGGATGGCGGGCCGGCCTCGGAGCGAAGCCTTGACCCGGACGGTGAGCTCGGCCCGGACCGGGGTCGCGGCCGGCGCGCTCACCAGGAGGTGCAGTTCCTGGTCGGTGTGGAGATAGCCGGACCTGGGATGGAAGTCCCAGCACGCCTTGCGGAAGCCCACTCCGGACGTGGTGAGGGTGGGCACGTACACGGTGCGCGTCGTCGCGCGCTCGGACTGGGCGGTCAGATCGGCGACGCTCGCCACGGTCTTGAAGGACAGGCCGACCACCCGGCGGCTCTCGACTTCCATGGGCAGTTCCTGCACCTCACGCGGCGACATGTCGATGACGGTGGTGCCCGGAGTGGGGCCGAGGTCGACCTGGACGCGCCCCCAGGAGAAGGTGCATTCCGGGTGCGCGTGCAGGATGAACAGCAGCGGTACGTGGTAGGCAGCCGACTCGACCGGCAACTCGGCGCTCTCCACGGGCTCCGGGGTGCCGCGTGCGATGGCGATGCGGTTGCCGCGCCGCAGGATCCTCAGCTCCTCGTCGCCGAGGACCACGGGCGGCTGCGTCACGCCCGGATCCGCTCGCAGGGCGAGGCCGGGGTCCCATGCGTCCGGGTCGACGTCGAATTCCAGGTCGACGCTGTGGTGGAACTCGTAGTCCGTCATCTTCGCTCTGTCCGCTCCGTGTTCTTCCCGTGCGCTGCCGTCAGCGCCAGTCGCCGGTCAGTTGGAATCCCGCCCAACGGTCGAACCGTTTCGGGCCGTTGTTCTCCCGGGCCGTCAGTACGGCTTCGCGCAACGCGTCGGTTCTGCTGAGGCAGCGCCGGCCGATGCCGTCGTAGAACGCGCCCATGATCTCGGCCGTGGGACCGTCCGGCACCTTCCACAGGCTGACGAGCACGGAGTCCGCGCCGGCGAAGAGCAACGCGCGGGTGAGGCCGGTGAGTTCGTCGGCCGCGTCGGTCGCGCTCACTCCCGTCTCGCAGGCCGACAGCGTCACGAGGGACAGGTCCGGCGCCCGGTGCCGGATGATGTCCCGTGCGGTGAGCAGTCCGTCGGCGAGGACGAGACCGGAGGCCAGCGGGTCGGTGGCGTCGAAGCGGGCGTGCCCGGCGACATGCAGAACGGACGTCCGGGTGAGCGCGTCGAGGACGGCGCCCATGGTCGCGTCCCGCCCCAGCACAGGCCGGACCCCGAACTCCGCGGCGAGGCGCAGCGCCTCCACGCGCGTGCCGTGCAGATCGCCGGTCGGATCGCCGAAGACCTCGACGCGGCGGTCGGCGGAGCCGGACCGCGCGGACCCCACCACCCGCAGGAAGGAGCCGCTGGGCAGCAGGCTCACCGGGTTGCGCTCCAGCAGGGTCCGCCCGCCGGTGTTGATCGCCCCCAGCGGAACGTGGTGCAGGAAACCGGTCGGACAGACGAGCAGCACGTCCTCCGGATCGGAGACCGAGGCCAACAGGTCCGCAACAGGGGCGAGTTGGTGCTGGAAGAGGTCCTCCATGTCGGCTGCCAGGGGCCGTACCCGGTCGCAACCACCGAAGTTCTGCCGTACGAACCCGGCCAGCTCACTCACGTCGGCCGACAGGCTGCGGAGCCGTGGGCCGGAGCCGTCGGAGCGCAGCGCGATCACGCCCAGCCGCCGGTCGTCGAGCAGGACCAGACTGGCCAGCACCACGGTCCGGCCCTTCACCAGGGTGGTCAGGGTCCTCGCGATGTCGTCCGGGTCGGCCGGACGACCCTGCCGTGCCTCGGCGTAGGCCGCGGCAGCCGGGGCCTCCTGCCGCATGGCCGCCCAGATGTCGTCGAGCTCGCCCTGGACTTCGCGGTACGACTCCCAGAAGTCCGGGCTGCGCTCGCCCGTCCAGGCACGCAGGCCCGCGCGCCGGGCGAGCAGCTCCGCCTCGCGCCGTACGAGCCCGGCCGGCACCTCGGCGGGCACGGTGAGTTCGGCCTCGCCCAGCACGTCGAGGAAGGTCCTGGCCCGCATCGCCTCGTGGGCGGCCCAGGCATGCCGGAACGCATCCGCGTCACCGTCGCCGTCGGCACGACGGAAGTGGATGCGGGTCAACTCGGCGAAGGAGCCGACCTGTTCGTTCTGGATCGCGATCCGCTGGTCGGCGTCGGCCGCGTTCGCATGCAGCAGGTCGGCGACGTACGTGACCACCGTCAGCAGTTGCACGGCGGTGTCGTCCTCGCCCGACTCCTGGAACAGCCCGGCGAGTTCCAGCAGCGCCGGCTTGGCCTGCTCGGCCTTGGTCACCCGGTACCGGACCCCGTCCGACGCCGTCCAGCACAGCGGGTCCTCGCTCCCGGCGCCGGTCTCGTCACGCACGCTCGCAAGGAGAAGCTCCTGCTCCGCGTGGTGCCGTGCGTCGCCGCCCAGGGCCTCGCCCAGGTCGGGGCGGGCGCGGAGCACACGGGCGATGTCCAGGTGGCAGCCCGTCGCCCGGCGGGACATGCCGGTCTGCTCCTCGAGCTGCCGGGCCCGTGCGAAGCACGCCAGAGCGCTGCGGTGCATCCCCATGGTGTGCCGCGCCCGCCCCAGCCCGACGATCGCGTTGATCAGTGTGACGGGCACGACGAGGTTCGGGTTCTCGTCCTCCGCGAGGCGCACGGCTTCCTGGAACGCGCCCATGCCGAAGTCCCGCTTGCCCTGCCGCAGGGCGTTGCGGCCCGCGGCAACGTACCTCTCGACCTCCGTGCGGGTCGTGGGCCGGTCCTCCTCCGCCCGCTGCGCCTCGTGGGCGTACGTCAGTGCGGCCATCCGGTCACCGAGCCGGCGGCACACCATCGCGAGCCCGCGCAGCACCGTGGCGAGGACGCTGCGCGGGGCGAACAGCCGGTCGTACTCGGGCACGCCCGCACCGGTCCTGCCGCGCACAGCCTCGTCCGCGAGCAGCAGATCCCGGGCCCGTCGCAGACACGCCTGGGCCTCCGGGAGCTGGTGGTCGGCGATGCGGACGTCGGCGACCGCGGAGAAGGCGTAGGCGAGCAGCCGGTCACGGCTGAGGCCGAGTCGGCTCGGGTGCGCGGCGAGGTCCGCGGGCAGGGCCTGGGCAAGCCTCAGCATCCGCTGGGTCCAGAGCTTCCAGCGGGCGATGTCCCGGTCCTTGTGGTGATAGTGCTCCGCGATGAAGGACGCCTGCAGGGTCGCCCTGACGAGGCGGTGCGGGCCGGCCGCGGCGATCCAGGCGGACGCACGCCGTTCGTCGTCGGCGACGTGCACGAAGCCTCCGGGCTCGTTCTGCCGCACGGCGGCCAGCACGGCGTCCCCGACTCCGGCCACGTCCGGGGGCGGGGCCGAGGACCGGCGGGACGGGTCGACGGGGGCGACCGGGCCGAGGAACATCGCCAGGCCGAGGACGTAGTCCTGGCGGTCCGGGGTGGCGTCCAGACTGCCCGGACGGCTGAACGGCCAGGCCGGCTGCTCCTCGTCGAGCTTGGCCAGCGCCTCCCGTGCCTGTTCCTCGGCCGGATCGAGTTCGAGGGCCTTCGCGTACTGCTCCCGGGCACGCCGCGGTCCCGCCCCGGTGCTCAGCAGGCATACGGCGAGCAGCGCGTGCGCGTGAGCGGTGGGCTCGATGGCCAGGGACTCCTCGCTGTACGCCTGGGCGAGGTGGTGCTGCCCGCGGTAGCGGAGAACGACGCCCAGACGGTGCCAGGCCTCCGCGTGGTCGGGGTCCTGCTCGATGGCCGTCTCGTACTCCCGCTGTGCCTGGTCGAGCCTGCCCGCCGCGAAGTGCCGTTCGCCTCTGCGGAAGTGTTCGTCGGCCACGTTCCGCGTCGTGAGGGACGACACCTCGGCGGTCTGTTCCGGATCGTGCCCGGCCAGGTCCCGGAGCAGGCCGGCACGCTCTCGTTCGGGCAGCCAGGCGGCGATGGCCGCCATGAGGTGGGCCTGGTGTTCCTCCTCCGACAGGGACTTGACGTCGACTCCGGGGTTGAAGTTCAGATACCCGTCGGCTCCGCGCCGTTCCATGTGCACAGCCGTGCGGGGTGTCCGCGGCGCCCTTCGCTCGGGGCCGCCCACGAACATGTGGGTGAACGGAACGCCCACCTCCAGTTCCTCGACCCACTTCTTGAATTCTGGACCGTGGTCCTGGCCGAGGGCGACCGCCAGGTCGCACAGCACCTGGAGGGTGGCCATGTGCCGGATGCCCACACGCTCGCCGACGCGGTATCCCATCAGCCCCGTCAACAGTTCCTTGGCCTTGGGCCAGTCGCCGAGTTGTCCGTGGCACCGGGCCATCCGATGGACGATCTCCTTGTCCTCCGGCGCGGCACGGTGCTGTTCGTCCAGCACCCGGAGGGCGTCCCGCCACGCTTCGCGCCGGGTCAGCTCCCCCACGAGCGCGGTCAGCGCGGTTGGCGGCCTGTCGAGCCCGGCCAGCAGCCGGTCGGCCTCGCGGGCGTTCTCGACGGCCCGTTCGATGCCGTCGGCCAGCCGCAGAGCCTCCTTCTGGAGGTGCTCGGCACGCTCCAGAGTGGTTGGCCCGGGCGGACTCGCCGCCGATCCCCCGACCACGCCCTTCCGACCGGCGGTGTCCGTCCGCAGGGCGCTCGCGCGCCCCGCGTCCAGGGTCTTCCCGCGGTCGTCCAGGGCCCGCTCGAGCTCCGCCGCGGCCTTGGGCTCCAGCTCGGCCAGTCGGTCGACGGCCGTCCTGACGTCTCTTGTCCCGCCGAGGTCACGTCCGGTGACGGCCGCGGCGAGCGAGGCGAGGGCCGCGAGACCCCGGGCTCCGCCGTCGCGGCCGGCGGCGTACTCGTCGGCGGCCAGCCGATAGGCGCGGCGGGCCTGCCATCGCGCCGCCGGAGGCTGTGCGGCGCCGACGATGAAATGCCCGTGCGCCTTGAACAGGTCCCAGCCGGGCACTATGCCCTGCGCCGCTCTCCAGCCCTGCGCACCGTCGGAGGTCGCAAGGACGGTCAGAAGCAGTTCCCCGGCTCCCTGGACGGGCGGTCCGGTCTCGTCCCCCCGTGCCATGCCGTCCCGCGCGCTGCGCAGCAGTGCGATCGTCCCTGTCGCCCGTAAGCCCGGATGCGTACGGCGGACGCGTTCGTGTACCGCCGCCGGGCGGCCCAGCAGCGTGAGTTCGGCGACCCAGCCTCTGGCAGCCGGGAGGTCCTCCTCGGCCAGGCCGGGTAACCGGATCATGCCCGCCCAAGTGCCGGCCAGAGTTGTGAGAAACGTGTCCACCCGTTGCGCCCGTCTGTGGGGTCCCGCCGTTGCCGCGCATATTGCCATCTGTAACCATGGCAAGCACAAAAACTGGACAAGTACCCTTAGCCATAGTCGAGTTGCCTTGCTCACACTCCATAGCTGCAACGTCCTGCTGCCGCTCCTTGTGGGTGTGCCGTGCAACCCTCCCTCGGCCTCGCGAGTCACCACGCTGTACGTCATCCCGTTCACAGCGCGAAAGGTCCCCGTGCGCCAGAAGAGTCTCGTCGCCGCCCGGGCCGGTGGTGCCATGTCCGCCGTCGTCCTCGGCAGTCTGCTGACCGCCGCCCCGCAGGCGGCAGCCGCCGACGTCACCTGCTCGGCCAACGTCTACAAGCGGACGTTCTACAAGAACACCTCGTTCTCCGGCTCCCCGGTGAGGACCGACTGCGACAGCGCCGTCAGCGAGAGCTGGTCCGGCAGCCCGGTCTCCCGTGTGCCGTCGAACAACTTCGGTGTCCGCTGGTCGGTGACCCGCGACTTCGGCTCCGGCGGCCCCTTCACGTTCGCCGTCTCCGCCACCGACGGCGTCCGCGTCTACCTGGACGGCGCCCGCAAGGTCGACCTGTGGAAGAGCACCGGTGACACCGCCCGCGCCAAGAGCGTCAACCTCACCGTCCCCCGCGGCAAGCACACCCTCCGCGTCGACTACGTGAACTGGACCGGCGCCGCGAAGGTCAAGTACACGTACACGCCCCGGACTTCGGCCACGTACGACAGGACGAAACCGCTCGCCCCCGTCGGCGTGAAGACCGCCTACAACACCACGACCCGCAGGACGACCGTCTCCTGGTCCGCCAACAAGGAGATGGACCTGGCGGGTTACTCCCTCTACCGGCGGCCGGTCGGCTCCGGTACCTGGACGAAGGTCACCACGACCACCGCCCGCGCCCACACCGACCCCCTGGTGAACCCCGACGACCGCACGCCGTACTCCTACGAGGTGCGCGCCAGGGACAAGGCGGGCAACACCTCACCGGGGAGCACGGACGTCGTGGTCCGGCCACTGCCCGTCGTCGCCTCCCTGACCGGCGGCTACGACGGGGCGACCGGCAGGGTCACCCTGAAGTGGCCCCTCAACACCGAGCCGCACTTCGACCACTACACGGTCCTGAGCAACGACCTGGTGGACGGCAATTACGCCTGGGTCCCGCTCGGCACCACCAAGGGCAACACCTGGACCACCGGCACGATCACCGCCGACGGCGAGTGGCGCCACTACCGTGTCCTCGTCACCAACGACGGCGGCACCACCACCTACAACCCGCTCGGGCTCAACGCATCCGCCACCAACGAACTCTGGCTCGGCATCCCCGACGGCATCGCCCCCGCCTACGCCCCCGGCCTGACCCTGGGCTCCTGCGCGAGTGGCATCCGGGCGACCGCCACCGACTACACGCCGGCCCCGATCCGCGACTTCCACGGCTTCGAGATCGAGCGCCGCGAGGCGGGGACGGACACCTGGTCGGTCGTCCTGCACAAGGCGTTCGACCCGCGCCTCGACCCCGCCACGGCCACCGTCTGCGACCCGCTGCCCGCCGACGGGCGCAGGTACGAGTACCGGGCCCGTACCTATGACGCGGCCGAGAACTACTCGCCGTACAGCGACATCCGTGCCCTGACCGTCCCGGCGGGCTGACGGTCACGGCCCAGGGGGCCGGTCAGCCCGGGAGTGCGCCGCGGGGGCGGATCAGGCCGGTCTCGTAGGCCAGGATGGTCGCCTGCACCCGGTCGCGCAGCCCCAGCTTGGTGAGCAGCGCGTTGACATGGGTCTTGACGGTTCCGGTGGCCACGCCCAGGGTGGCCGCGATCTCCGCGTTGGCCAGGCCCGAGGCGATGTGGAGCAGCACTTCCCGTTCGCGCGGGGTGAGCCGGCCGAGGACGCCGGTCACGGCGGGCGGCGGGGGCGCGCCCTGGGCGAAGGCGTCGATCAGGCGGCGGGTGACGACCGGAGCGAGGATGCCCTCGCCGGAGGCGACGACGCGGAGGGCGGTGAGGAGGTCCTCGGGGTGGGTGTCCTTGAGCAGAAAGCCCGAGGCACCGGCGCGCAGGGCCTCGTACACATGGGCGTCGAGGTCGAAGGTGGTGAGCACCAGAACGCGGGGCCCCGGCTCCAGCGCGGTGATGAGACGGGTCGCGGTCAGGCCGTCCATGCCGGGCATCCGGATGTCCATCAGGACCAGGTCGGGTGCCACGCGGCCGGCGAGTTCCACGGCACTCGTACCGTCGCCGGCTTCGCCGACCACGGTCATATCGGGTTCGGCGTCGACGATGGCGGCGAACCCCGCACGGACCACCGCCTGGTCGTCGACGACCATCACGCGTGTGGCGACGGGGACACCTCCTGGGCGGTGACCGGACCCGGTCCGGCCGGCAGCGGCAGCAACGCCCTTACCGTACCGGCCGGTTCGAAGGTGACGTCGGCTTCCGCGGCAGCCGCCTGCGCCCGCAGGCGTTCCGCGACCGGGCCCGTCGCCGCCAGGCGCACACCGGTGATCGTGAGGTGCAGCGCTCCCGGGCGCCGTCGCCGGCGCGTCCGCAGGCGTACCCGGACAGGTCCCCGGTCTCCCGCGCCGAGTGCCGCTTCCAGCATCCGGTACGCCGTCAGCAGCACCGGCTCCGGCAGCCCCGCGGCGGCCTCGGGGAGGCCGTGCACACGCACCTTCCGGCCGTCCCGGCCCGCTGCCCGGCACAGCGCGTCGAGGTCGGCCGCGCTCGGCTGCGACGGGATCCGCCGCGCGGAGTCCCGCCCACGCTCCCTTCCTCCCTGGGCACCCTCTCCGTCGTTCATGCCGTGGAGCAGTTCGCGCATGGCGGTGAGGGCCGCGCGGGCCTCGGTGGCGACCTCCTCCAGTCGTCCCTGGTGGGCGAGTTCGACGAGCGTCGAGGTGCGGTGGAGCACCGCGTCACGCAGCCGGGCGGCCAGCCGGTACCGCTCGGCGCCCGCCGCGGTCTCCGCCTGCCACAGGGAGTGGCTGAGGGCGAGGTCGTCGCGGGCCACTGCGCGCAGCCGCCGGCTCCGGACGACGAGCCCCACGCCCCACGCCAGGGGGAACACCAGACACAACAGCACGCTCAGCGGCACGATGATCAGCAGCGCGGTGAGCGGGGAGGGATCCCCGCCGGCCAGCGCGCCGTCGACGGCGGCCGTCACGGTCAGCGCACCGGCGCTCGCTCCCGCGGCCAGGAACGGCGAGGGCCAGGTGTCCGCGGCGCCGCGACCGTAGGCTCCCAGGGCGTACACGGCGAGTGTCTCGGCCATCAGGCCGCCCGCCAGGAACTGCGACAGCTGTCCCGACAGCGAGGTCGACACGCAGGCCACCGGCCACAGCCACGACGTGGCCAGTACTCCGGCGAGAACCGCCCAGGGTGCGCGTCGCCGCCACAGCAGCGGCAGCGCGTGCAGCGTGAGCAGCGCGGACACCAGGGCGATGCCCCAGGCGCCGGCGCCGCCGTCGTACTGGTTCCCGTCCTCCGCGGCGACCAGCAGGACGATCAGGGGAAGCACGGTCGCGGTGAAGACGAGCGCGGTGTCCGTCACCCTCTGCTCGCGCGGGAAGTCGCGCCGCCGGGGACGTACCGCGGACTGCCGGGGGCCCGTGGTGTCGGGCAGCACGGCGTGGACGCGCCAGCCCCCGTCGGGACCGGGGCCCGCGCTGAGTTCCCCGCCGACGGCCGCCGCGCGCTCCCGCATGCCCGTGAGGCCCCTGCCGGATCCCATGCCGCCGTAGTCGCCGTGGCCGCCGTGGTCGGCCGTGCCGCGCGCGGTGGCGTTGGCGGTGTTGGTCACGGTCAGTTCCAGCGTCCCGTCCGTACGGCGTACGGCGACCCGCACAGCCGCTCCGGGCGCGTGCCGCAGGGCGTTGGTGAGGGCCTCGCGGACGATGCCGTGCACCGCCTCGGCGGCGGGCCCGGCGAGGTCGTCGGGTATCTCGACGGCGATCGGGCGGCCCAACCGGCCGAACGCGGAGACCAGTTCCTGGATGCGGCCGGTCATCGGCCGGGCGTCGGTGTGACCCGCGTCCCGCATCACCGCGACCAGCCGCTGAATCGCCGTCAGGGTCTCGCGTCCCGCCCGCTCGGCGAACTCCAGCGCCTCGGCGACGAGTTCGGGCTTGCGGTCGCCGAGTCTGCGGGCCGCGTCCACGGTGACCACGACCGAGGTCAGATGGTGCGCGCCGACGTCGTGCAACTCCCGTGCCAGTCTGCCGCGTTCGGCTTCGCCGGCCTGCTGCCGGGCCTCCTCCGCCGCGGCCAGCACGCGGGCCGCCGCCAGCCTCCCGGCCAGCCACTGCCGCCGCGCCAGCCCGAGGCCCACGCAGATGACGTACGTGGCCGCCTGGAGCACGAGTTGGGTGACCAGTGCGGTGTGGGGGCCGAACCGTACGGCGGCCAGCAGCCAGCACGAGCCGACGACCGCGGCGAGGGCGCGCGAGGTGACCGCGGCGGGGCAGCGGACCACGACGGAGTAGAGGGCGACCGGCAGGCCGAGATCGGCGTACTCGTCGTACGCCGTCGCCTGGCCCAGGACCGACGCCCCCAGGGTCCACACCAGCGCCCGCACGGGTGTGCGCCGCCGCCGGCTCAGCGCGACGGTCTCCACCGTGACGGCGACGAGAATGCCGACGACGCCCACCGGGCCCGGTGGCCGGCTGTCGAGCAGCTCGGCCCCGGGCCACAGCATCAGCACCTGCGCGGCGAGAAGCAGCCCCGGCAGCGCCCAGTTCCGTGTCGTCTCCATGTCGGGCACGAGCGTAGGGCCCGCCGGGGATCACCCCGCCATCAGGGCCGGAGTCAGGGTCGCGGGGGTGGGGCCGTCGGGGCGGACGGTGATGCCGTACACCGCCTTGGTGGGAGCGGAGTGGAAGGCCGGGGTGTGGGCCGGCAGCAGGTGTTCGAGCAGGACGGTCGATTCGCGGAGCGCGAACTGCAGACCGAGGCAGGCCCGGGGACCGATGCCGAAGGGGAAGTAGGCGCCCGGGTGGGTGGGCCGGCCGTCCGGGGCGGTGAAGCGCCGGGGGTCGAACCGCTCCGGGTCCGGCCACAGTTCGGGGTCGCGGTGGGTGAGGTACGGACAGACCAGGAGGTCGGTGCCCGCCTCGACGGTGTGGCCGGCGGCGTCGAAGGCTGCGAGCGCGGGGCGTCGGGGGTTGTAGTCCTGCCGCTGGAGTGTGTTCAAGGGTGTTCTGGTGGACGGGAGTGAGTGTGGGTGGTCTGTGTCGTGCTGTGAGTCGCGGTGGTGGCCCCGGTTTCCGGTGATGAACTGACGTTCTCGCATCGAATGCGTGACCTTCTGTGGGACCTGGTCGTTGGACGCGGTGACAGTGTGCTGGGAGTGGGTTCCGGGCGGAGGTGACGGGGTGGGTGAGCTGAGGAGCATCGCGGCGCCGTTCGTCGCGTCCGGGCCGTCCGGTGTGGCCGTGCGGACCCGTCTCAAGCACCTGGCATCGGACGATGAGGAAGTGCTGCGTCTGGTCGGCGGGCATCTGGGGTCGCTGGCCTCGAAGGACCTCAAGACGCGGTGCCGGGACGGCCTGGTGCACTCCGGTGAGACGTGGGCGGCGCGTAAACGGGAGCTGACGCCGCTGTCGTCGTCGCGGTGGGCGGGGGCGATCACCAAAGCCACGCACGACCGGTGGGCGCTGGCCCGCCGCTGCCAGTCGGCGCACCTGCAGAATCTGGAAGCGGGCATCCGCACCATCGAGCACCGGTTGTCCCTGCCGGTCGGGCAGAAGGAGACCAGACGGGCACCGGGGGGTTACCGGTCCCGGCGGGAGTGGCACGCGAAGTCCAGGCGGCTGCGGCTGCTTCAGGACCGGCTGGCTACCGCGCGGGCCGACCGTGAGGCCGGACTCGTCCACGTTGTACGCGGTGGCAAGCTGCTGGCCCGCACCCGGCACCACCTGGAAGCGGCCCAGCTCACCGAGTCCGCATGGCGCCGGGGCTGGGAGGCGGAACGCTGGTTCTGCCAGGCCGACGGGGAATCCGGCAAGCGCTACGGCAACGAGACCATCCGCGTCAGCCCGGACGGGGTGGTGAGCCTCAAGCTCCCCGCACCGCTCGCGCATCTGGCCAACGCCCCGCACGGCCGCTGGGTCCTCGCGAGCAGGGTCGTGTTCGCGCACCGGGGCGGCGAGTGGGCGGACCGGGTCGCAGCCAACCGGGCGGTCGCCTACCGCATCCACTACGACACCGGCCGGGAGCGCTGGTACCTGACCGCGTCCTGGCAGAGGCCGCCCACCCCCACCCTCCCCATCGCGGCGGTGCTCGCCCACGGCGTGATCGGGGTCGACATGAACGCCGATCACCTGGCCGCCTGGCATCTCGACAGCCACGGCAATCCGACCGGCAGCCCGCGCCGTTTCTCCTACGATCTGACCGGCACCGCCCAGCACCGCGACGCCCAGGTCCGCCACGCCCTCACCCGCCTCCTGCACTGGGCCCAAACGTGCGGTGTGAAGGCGATCGCGGTGGAGGACCTGGACTTCGGTACGGAAAAGACCCGGGAGAAACACGGCCGCCGCAAGCGCTTCCGGCAGTTGATCTCCGGCATGCCCACGGGGAAGCTCCGCGCCCGGCTGGCCTCGATGGCGGACCGGACGGGTATCGCGGTCATCGCAGTCGACCCGGCCTACACCTCGAAATGGGGCGCCCAGCACTGGCAGAAGCCCCTGACCAGCACGGTTCGTAAGACCACTCGCCACGATGCTGCTGCCGTGGCGATCGGAAGGCGCGCCCAGGGACACCCGATCCGGCGACGGACGGCACCGCCCCCACAGCACCGGAGTGATGCTGTGGGGCATCGGACCGTCCAGGCCGGACCGGATGTTCCTGGGCGTGAGGGAACCCGCCCCCGCATCCCCGGACCACGGACACGATCCGTGCCGCCCGGACGCGGAGCGAACGTGGGCAACCAGAACGCCCAACACCGTCCGGGGCGTTCGGCCGAGCGAGAGACCTGGCGACAGGACTCACTCCCGCTTAGTCTTTAGGAACGGTACTCGGGTGACCGGTTAACGCTGATCGCACCGCCGGCCGTACGTCGTGTGAGGAGGCGGCCATGAAAGCCTCGAAGATCGCCTACAAGCCGGTGGGCCTGGCTCTGGGCGCCGTGAGCGGCGCGCTGGCCGGCGGGGTGTTCAAGCAGGTCTGGAAGAGGCTCGGGCACGAGGGCGGCGCCCCCGACGCCACCGACGAGCAGCGCAGCTGGCGCGAGGTCCTGTCGGCGGCCGTCCTCCAGGGCGCGATCTTCGCCGGAGTCAAGGCCGCGGTCGACCGGGGCGGCGCCGTGGCGGCCCGCCGTCTGACCGGCACCTGGCCGGGCTGACCCCTCCTCGCCACCGCGCCTCCACTCCCGCTCCCCGAGGAAGGGACCCCGCGGAGCAGGCACGGCTCCAGGTAGGTGCGACATACACGTAACGAGCAAAGGGAGACAATTCCCCCACGGGGCGACGTACAGGCATCGCCCTCGTCGAAAGCAGGTCGACCCATGGCGAAGAAACAGGACGGCCCGAGCCGTCACGAGGGCGAACAGCACGGCTGGTCGCCCGACGTGGACGAGACCCGTCAGCAGGACAACCCCAGCGCCCACCGCTCCTTCCACACCGCCGAGCACGGCGGCGGGAAGGGTCGGGGGCGGACGAAGTCCAAGGAGGAGACGAAGTCCGTACCGGGCGACACGGTGGAGAGCCGCAGCGCACGTGGCGAGGAATCCGCCGGCAAGGACGAGAAGGGCCGACGCGACACCGGCCCCAAGGGCCGCTCCCAGCGCCCGAGCGGCACCAGGGACGCCGCCGCGAAGACCGGCGTGGACCCGCAGGACCCGCCCTCCCGGCACTGACCGGACGGGGACCGCGATGACGGCCGCGGCCGGGCGCCGGTCTGCGATTACGGCCGCGGCCGGGCGCCGGTCTGCAACTCACCCGCCTGGTGGCTCGGGAGCGGCCCCTGGCCCGCCATCAGATGCTCGATGAGGGCCAGCAGCAGGTCGCGGCTCGCATGGCGCAGGCGGAGGTCGCCCAGGAGGACGGGGGTGTCGGGGTCGAGGTCGAGGGCCTCGCGGACCTCGGGCACGGTGCGCTCCTGGCGGCCGTCGAAGCAGTTGACGCCGACGACGAAGGGGATGCCCCGGTTCTCGAAGAAGTCGATCGACGCGAAACTGCTCTCCAGGCGCCGGGTGTCCACGAGGACGACGGCGCCGAGAGCACCGTGCACCAGGTCGTTCCACATGAACCAGAAACGTTCCTGGCCGGGTGTGCCGAAGAGGTACATCACCAGCTGGGCGCTCACGGTGATCCGGCCGAAGTCCAGGGCCACCGTCGTGGTGGTCTTCTCGTCCACCCCGTCGACGTCGTCCACGCCGACGCCCGCGACGGTCAGGTGCTCCTCGGTGTTCAGGGGCACGACCTCGCTCACGGCACCGACCATGGTGGTCTTGCCCACGCCGAAGCCGCCCGCGATGAGTATCTTCACCGCCGCCGGAGCCTGGGGCTGGCTCTGGGTCCGGATCTGGAAGTCAGAGTCTGAGTAGGCCATCTTTCACCGCCTGAAGAAGTGTCATGTCGGGCCCCTGGCCCACCGCGACCACCAGCGGTGGCCGGGCCGTCACCCTGCCGAGCGCGATCAGGTCGGAGACAAGGATCTTCGTCACCGCCACGGGCAGGTTCAGTCCGGCGGCGACCTCGGCGAGGGCCACCGGGGCGCGGCACTGCCGGAGGATCATCCGGTGCTCGGGCTGCAGACCGCGGTCCGAGGGCGGCTCACCGGGCGCGACGACGGTCGCGATCACGGTGATGAGCGTGAGGTCGTCCCGGGCGGACGTCGTACGCCCCTGGGTGATCGTGTACGGCCTGACGAAGCTCTGTTCCGCGTACTCGTCGTCCGGTGCCTCGTCGGCCCAGTGGCTCACCCACGTCCTCCCCCACTCTCCGGGACGACCCGCACCTCGGTGCCCAGGCGCTGTCCGACCTGCTGCACGAGGGTGTGCATCGCCACGGACATCACCTCGGCGTCCACCTCCTGGTCCGCGACGACCGCCAGGTGCGTGCCCCGGCCGGCGGAGCTGACGAAGAGCCAGAGCTCATGGAGCTCGATGATGACCTGGTGGACCGGTCCCCCGCCGAAGACCTCACCGACTCCGCGGGCCAGGCTCTGCTGGCCGGTGGCAATGGCGGCCAGCCGTTCCGCGTCGACCCGGTCGATGCTGCTGGACTGGCTCACCACCAGGCCGTCGTCGGACAGCACGACGGCGTTCCTGGTGCCCGGAACCTGGTCGACCAAGCGGTCGAGCAGCCAGTCGAGGTCGGAGTTGGTGGCAGTGGTTCGCAGAGTCATCGTCTGTCTTCCTCGCGGGCCGCGTCATGGCCCGGTGACGGGTAGGTGGGCTGTTGGTCGTAGCCGGATCCGGATCCGGTGCCGAGCCGGGCCATGCGGGACTGGCGCTGGAAGGCGCCGACGGTGGCACCGGAGCGGCGCGCCCCGGTCCGGCGTGGCAACGGCTCCGTCTCCGACGTCGTCTCGACGCGCGGCGCCTCGGCGTACGCACGGGGAGGGTGGCGGAGTTCGGCGGCCAGACTGGCCTGCCGCACCCGCCGGGGCAGCGGGCCGGGATCGGGCGTGGGGGCCACGGCTGCGGAGGGCATGGCGGCGGGGGCCGTGGCGGGTCTGGCCCAGGGCCCGATGAGCGGGCGCGTGAACGCCTCCTGGTCGGCGGGGTGCGGCTGCGTCTGCGCCTGCGTCAGCGCGTGCGTGTGCAGGGGCGGCTGCGGCCAGGAGCCGTCGGCGTCATCGTCCGGTCCGGAGCGGGGCGTGCCGATGACCGCGAGTCCGGCCCGGGTGGCGGAGCCGTTCGGCGGCTCCGGGCTCGGACTCCCGTCGGAGATCAGTTCTCCCGGCACCAGTACGACGACCCGGGTGCCGCCGAAGGAGGAGGGCCGCAGCTCCACCTTCAGCCCCAGGTTGGCGGAGAGCCGGGCCACGACGTACAGCCCGAGGCGGGCGTCGTCGGCGCGGGACATCACGTCCATCCGGGGCGGGTCGGCCATCACCCGGTTGGCCTCGGCGTACTGCTCGGGGTCCATGCCCATGCCGCGGTCCTCGATCTCGACCGCGACGCCGCGGCCCACCCGGGACGCGGACACCTCCACCGGAGTCGGCGGTTTGGAGAACGACACCGCGTTCTCCATCAGTTCGGCCAGTACGTGCACCATGGGTCCGACGGCTCGCTGGGACAGCCAGATCTCGCCCTCGGTGTCGATCCGGATGCGCCGGTAGTCCTGCACCTCACCCTGCGCGGAGCGCAGCACGTCCAGCAGCAGCACGGGATTGCGCCAGCGCCGCTGGGGCTGACCGCCGCCGAGGATGACCAGGTTCTCCTCGTAGCGGCGCAGCCGGGCGGCCAGGTGGTCGATGTCGAAGAGTCCTTCGAGGACCTCGGGATCCTCGTACCGCCGTTGCATCTCGCCGAGACGTTTCATCTGCATGCCGATCAGCAACTGGGTGCGTCGGGCGATGCGTTGCAGCAGACGCTCGAAGCCGCGGTACTGCTCGACCTGCCGCACGGCCGTCTCCAGGGCGCTGGCGCGGGCCTGGTTGAGGGCCTGGCCGAGCATGCCCAGTTCGTCGTCGCCGTAGCGGACCTCGGGCAGTTCGGCGTCCGTGTCGACGGTCTCGCCCCGGCGCAGCCGCTCCACCAGGTCGGGCAGCCGGGTCTGCAGTTCCAGCGCGGCGGAACGGAGCCCGAAGATACGGCGGCGCAGGACTCCGGTGAGCCGCAGCGAGACCAGGAACACCAGCAGTACGGCCGCGGCGCCGACGGCGCTGTTGACGACCAGGTCGGTCATCATGCCGTTCAGCTTGTCCTCGGTGGCATGGACGAGGTAGTCGGAGTACGCGCCCCTGGCCTGCAGCAGCTGGGGGGTGATCTCGTCGTAGCTCTGCCGCCCCTCGTCGCCGAGCTGTACGGGCACCGGGGTACGGCCGTCCTGCCCGGGGCTCGTGGCGATCAGGATCGTGTTCTCGATCCGGGTCTTCTGCTTCCAGTCCGCGCCGGACAGCAGCCGTTGGTACGTCTTGGCGTACTTGTCGGGCAGCCGCGGTATGACCTTGTCCTCGTAGATGTGCTGCTGGTTGCCGATCACCTCGGCGAGTTGGAAGCGCTGCGCACCGGTGAGGCCACTGCTCGCCGCTCCGGCAGTGAAGATCGCGCTCTCGCGCGCGATCATCTCCTGGCCCCATGCCGCGTCGAGCAGCGGCCTGGTGAGGACGGAGACCTCGCCGATGCCGACGGTGGTGAAGTCCTCGAAGAACTGCATGTTCGAGGCGATGACAGCGGTGTAGTCGTCGAATGTCTGCTGCTGCGTGGTGTCCCGCTTGTCCACCGCTTCCCGGTACGCGGGCAGTCGCTCCAGGCCCCGGCCGACCTTCTGGAAACGCTTGTCGAGACCGGCCGGCATGGAGTCGGCGACTGCTTCGAAGCCCTTGACGGACCGGTCGGTGAGCGCACGCTGCTTCGCCAGTTCCGACCGGCCGGACTTGGGGTCGGCGAGTACCACCGCGCTCAGCTGCCGCTCCACCTGCAACTGGTAGGCGACGGCGGCGATCGGCGTCCCGACCTTCTTGCCCACCTCGATGCGGTCGTGGACGCTCTTCCAGTCGCCGTAGAGCTGGACCGAGTTCATCGCCCACACGGAGACCAGGGCGAGGGTGGGGACCAGAGCCAGGATGAGCAGGATCGTCCGCAGCGACAGCCTGCGCTTGGGAACCGTCTCCTGACCGCCCTGCCCGGTGTCCGCTTCTTGGCCTGTCTGCTGTTTTGCCGCTCGTGCGTGGAGTGCCACAGAAGTCCCCGGCATGCTGGCGATGGCGGACTGTCCGAAATGGGTCCGCGCCGTGTCAGAGGGGAGCCTACTCATCACACAATTGATCTCAATAGTTTGTTCGCCCCGATTGATACCTACGGTTCGGGTGACGACCGATGTACGTCTCGTGACGGGTGGGACCGGAGAGACGCCCGCTCACCCGAAGTCCGTGCACACCCCCCGCATATGCGGTCACGCACCGCGACGGAGAGGGAATGTCCAGGTGACGACACCCTGATCGGCACCGCATCGAAGGCGACCGTCCCCCGCCGGGACGACCGCCGCCCGGCTCCGTCACTCGGTCGTCACTCACGGACACCTGGCGTAGATCTCCTACGCGAACCGACGGAGCACAATCAGGACAGATGGCCGGTTGTCAGCCGGGGCGTTGTGTGCGGTTTTCGTGAGCGAGGCCGTCACCCAGGGGAAGGACCAGTGCCCTGAGCGGCGGGAGGGTGGAGGCCGACGGTCGGTGGATCGAGCCGATGTCCTGCCATCCCCATGACAGGAAGGTGTTGAAGGCCCGAGCGTCGGACTGGTCGACCAGCGTCGCCCCGAGCGAGGCGTGGTGGTCGGCGAGCAGCCGTTCCTGGAGCCGGCGGGCGAGGCCCTGCTCGTCCGTATGGGGGTGGACCAGGATCTCGGTGATCGCGAAGACATGGCCGGACGCGGTCAGTTGTTCGACGCTCTGCGGCAGGGTTCCCTCGAACCCCCGCCACCACGTCCCCTCGCGCGGCACGGGGAAGCCGTAGACACAACCGGTGAACGTCGTGTTCTCGGCGACCAGCAGGGCGAATCCCGGCTGGCGGATGGCGTGGGTGAGCCGCCGCAGAAACACCGTCCGGCCCCGGTACTCCTCGCCCGCCTGCGCCCGGGAGGACTCCACGTACAGATCGGCCAGTTCCTCCCGCACGGTCTCGGCCTGCCAGCGGTTCAGCCTGCGCAGACGTACCGCGTGGGCGGGAGACGGTGCGTTGTCCATGCGCCGTGGCGGGTTCCGGCGGGGCGGGGCCGTCACAGCGCACCGGCCAGGGCGGCGGGAACCTGATGTGCGAGCGGTCGAGGGGCGTGGATCTCGTGGAGCAGGAAGCCGGAGCCGGTGATCTCGATGATGCGGGCCATCGCCGGGGGCGGGTAGTGCAGTTGCAGGGTCATGCCGGCGTCGGCGGCGAGCCGGGAGGCCGCGAGGAAGGCGTTGAGTCCGAGGACGTCGCAGAAGGTCACCGCCGTGAGATCGACGTCGGCGGTGCGGATGCCGTCGTCCAGGCATCCGGCCAGTACGGCGTGCACGAGCGGGGCGGTGACCAGGTCGATCTCGCCGGCGAGGGTGATCAGGGCGCGGGTGGTGTGGTCGTGCCGGTAGACGCTCAGCTGCGGAAGGGACATGGTTCCTCGGTTCGGGTCACCGGGCAGGGGAAGACCCCGGCCTGTCGGATGCGGTGCTGCGGCCGGGGTCCTGGGCTGCGGGGTGCGGGTGCGGGGGCGGGGTGCGGGGGCGGGGTGCGGGGTGCGGGTGCGGAGGCTGGATGGCCGGTGCGGGGTGCGGAGGCGGGTGCGGGACTTCCTGCGTGAGCTGA